>JBAXOG010000046.1:0-32062 GCA_037133395.1 bacterium
TCTGTCAAAACAACACATCCAAATATTTCGGTGTCATGAATTATGACGCAACGCGTTAAAAAAAATAGTCTTACGCCCTAGCTTGAAATAAGGATGATAAAGCGATATACTTTTAAGCGCTTTATTCACACTTAAGAGATTGGTTGTTTATGAGAATTCTTTCGGGTATTCAACCCTCAGGTAAACTTCACCTCGGAAACTACTTTGGCATGATGAGCCCGGCGCTCGAGCTTCAAAAAAAAGGCGAGACCTATTTGTTTATTGCAAACTATCATGCGCTCACCACGGTGCAGGATTCAAAGCGGTTGCTTCAGGATACGTGGGATGTAGCACTTGATTTTCTGGCGTGTGGTCTTGACACGGAAAAAACAATTTTTTTCCGTCAGAGTGACGTGCCTGAAGTGCATGAACTTGCATGGTTGCTTTCAATTGTAACGCCCATGGGGTTGTTAGAACGTTGTCACTCTTATAAGGACAAGCTTGGAAGAGGCTTTGCGCCTTCACATGGACTCTTTGCCTATCCCGTTTTGATGGCATCGGATATCCTTCTTTACCAGTCGAACATCGTTCCTGTTGGACGTGATCAAAAGCAACATGTTGAAGTGACCCGTGACATAGCCATCAAGTTTAATAATCAATTTGGCGAAGTCTTTACAATTCCCGAGCCGTTTATTCAAGAGGAAGTAGCTGTTGTTCCTGGCCTTGACGGACAAAAAATGTCCAAGAGCTACGGCAACACCATTGATCTCTTCGGAGATGCAAAAGAGATTAAGGCGCGCATCATGAAAATCGTTTCGGATAGCAAAGGACTTGAAGAACCCAAAGATCCTGCGACCTGTAACATTTATGCGCTCTACAAGCTGTTTGCAACGGCCGAACAACGCTTGGAGATGGAGGCGAATTATCGCGCAGGTAATTATGGTTACGGGCATGCGAAAAAAGCCTTGCTGTCTATCTTCGAGGAGCAATTTGCACCCTTCCGTGCGAAGCGAGAAGCGTTGAAGGCAAAGCCTGATTTTGTCGAGTCAGTTTTGCGTAAAGGCGCGGAACGTGCTCGCGAAGCAGCACGTGTCACGCTTGATAAAGCCCGCAAGGCCGTTGGCCTTGCATAGACATTCGTTACGCAACCCTATCCATGTCAGTCGAAACACTATTAGCGGATGATTATAAGGTGGACTTGGAGGTCTTCGAAGGACCTCTTGATTTATTGTTGTATTTGATTCGGCGTGAAGAAGTGGATATCTATGATATTCCCATCGAGAAAATTACGCGGCAGTACATGGCCTATCTGGACATGATGCGTATGCTGGATTTAAATATTGCTGGCGAATTTTTGGTGATGGCCGCGACGCTTATGATGATTAAGAGTCGAATGCTCTTGCCGGTCGAGTCGCGTAGCACAGAAGAAGAAAGTATTGAAGACTGGGTTGATCCGCGTCTTGATTTGGTTCGTCAACTCATTGAATATAAAAAGTTTAAGGATGCGGCAGGTCATTTGCTTGAACGGGAAATTCTGAAGAGCGAAGCGTTTGCATATGGAGGGGAGGTTCAGACTTTTGAGAAGGAGCCTGTTGACGCAGGGCAAGCATTAGGCGACATTGGGCTCTTTGATTTGTTGACAGCGTTTCAAGATGTATTGTCGCGGGCATCTGTGGAACCGCTGGGACACTTCGAGGCGATTCGCTGGTCTGTTCCTGACAAAATGGAGCTGATTGTTCAGATGATGCGGGAACGCGAGCATGTTTATTTTTCCTCTCTGTTCCATGCGGGGTCACCGAGAGGGGAAATCATTGTAATGTTCTTGGCTTTATTGGAATTGTTGCGCTTGCAACAGATCGTGCTGCAGCAGAATGATTCATTTCACGAAATTGTCATTCTGCCCGACGCAACTGCGTGTTATGACCAAAGGAGGTCATTCATTATTGGAGGAAGCGAACATGCCGAGTCTTGATGAGGTAAAACTACCGATGCCATCTAGTTTGCAGCAGATTGTTGGTGCGTTGCTGTTTGGAGCAGACCATCCGTTGACGATTGAAGATATCCGTTCATGTCTGAACCATGTTTTAGAGGAGGCGAAAGAGGGGAATAACGAAACGTTGAAGATTTTTGCTGAAGCGTCCCCACGTGAAGTTACTGATGCGCTGAAGGGTATTGGACAGGAACTGGAACGGATTGG
This sequence comes from bacterium, assembly GCA_037133395.1. GTDB lineage: Bacteria > Verrucomicrobiota > Kiritimatiellia > RFP12 > UBA1067 > CAIZQW01. The sequence goes on from JBAXOG010000046.1 coordinate 2,177, forward strand.
CCTTGGCATCGAAGTAGTTGAACTGAATGGGGGTTACCGCTTTCAGACGCAAGCATGCTGTGGTCGTTGGTTGCGTGACTTGCTGAAGGTCGAGCGTCCGAATCGTCTTTCGCGTCCTGCGTTGGAGACGCTGGCGATCATTGCTTATCGCCAGCCTGTATCGAAGTCGGAAATCGAATCTATTCGTGGTGTGATCATTGATCATATTCTGAAGGCGCTTATGGAGTTGCACTTGGTGCGTATCGTAGGCCGCAGTGATCTACCCGGACGTCCATTCCTCTATGGTACGACAGCCACGTTCCTTGACCACTTTGGACTCAAGAGTCTTGAAGAGTTAAATGCGCTTGACCCAACGTTGCAACGTTCGAAAGCTTCAGAACGAAAAGCGATGCATAAGAAAGAAAAGAAAACAGATGCGCCGGAAGTTGGCTCACAGACCGAACTGCTTGTTGAAACGGATGAAGCGGCTGTGAAGGAAATTCTTGGTGCTCAAGCTACACGGGTGGAACCCCTTTACGAGACTTAACATGCCGATCCTTATAGATATACCCCAACGCCAGCGTTTTGACGATTTTAGTGAACGTGGAGCATTTCATGCGTGGATGAGACACGCAATAATATTCTCCATAATCGCCTGTATTGCTGTCCTTCTGATTACGTATCTCGTGGATTTGCGTCATGCGAATAAGGGAAAAGCACTTGAGGCGGAGAAGATAACAGAGAAGCTTCCTGTTGTTGCGGATTTGCCGATGAAGCCCAAGCCAACAATGGAGGCATCCTCGTTAGACATTTCGACCAAGGTGACAAAGAGTGGCACCTCCACGGCAAAGAAGACAACTCATCCGCCATTGACCTCGAAGACCTCATCAACGCATAAGACTACTCAGTCGAACTGAGTTTTTAGCCATGACCCCGATCATTATCCCTCAACTTGATGCAAATGTCGTCGACGTGACGATTACGCAGTGGCATAAGCAAGTAGGAGATACTGTTGGAAAAGGCGAAATCATTGCGGTGTTGACAACGGATAAGGCGGCGTACGAGTTTGAATCGCCAGACTCTGGTATTTTGTTAGCGATTTTCGCGCCAACCAAGAGTATTGTTCCAACTGGCAGTGTGATGGGTGCGATTGGTGAGCAAGGAGAGGATGTCAGAGCCAGCCTCTGTACCTGCCCGTCGGTAACGCAAGGGCAGCAGGATACAAGGAGAACAGTGGATGCAGCGGCAGCTAAGACGTATCGCGTGCGCGCAACGCCGCGTGCGCGCAAACGTGCCTCGGAAAAAGGATTTGATCTTGCCGCAATTTGTGAGGCAGAGGGTGTAGAAATTGTTGATGAGGCGGCTATTGCCGCGTATGAACAAAAAAAAGGAGAGCAATTATGATGACACGACGTTCATTTTTTGGCCATGTAAGTGCGGGTGCTGCTGCAACGGCAATCGTCCCGATGATGAGTGGAACAGCTTCCCTCGCAGAAGAGACGGTGCAAACATTGGCACTTAAGAAGTCGCCCTTCAATCTGGCGATCGCAGGTTTCACCTTTAACAAGTTTAAACTGGAGGAAACGCTGGTGATGATGAAGCAGGTCGATGTGCATTATCTGTGCATCAAAGATTTTCATCTGAAGATGGATTGCACAGTGGAAGATGTTGCTGCTTTCCATGTAAAGTGCGCGGAGTTCGGGGTGAAGGGATATGGAGTCGGTCCTATTTATATGAAGGACGAAGAGGCCGTAAACAAGGCTTTTGCTTACGCCAAGCTGGTGGGTGTCAAGGTGTTGGTCGGTGTGCCGCATGACATGATCGAGAAGAAGCGAGTCGCTTCGGCGAAACTCTTGAAGCTGATTAACGAGAAGGTTCAGGAATATGACATCAAGTATGCGATTCACAATCATGGACCAGATATGCCCGAACTCTTTCCCAATGCAGAGAGCGCTATAGAAATGATTGGAAACTTGGATAAGCGAATCGGCTTGTGTCTGGATATTGGACATCAGTTCCGAGATGGCAAGGATCCTGTCGCAGCGATCCTGAAGTATCATGAACGCCTTCATGACGTGCACATCAAGAATGTCACGGCACCGACAAAAATGGGCAAGGGCATTGAAATGCCGCGCGGTTTGATTGACATGCCTGCAGTTGTTCGCGCGTTGTGCAAGGTCAATTATTCAGGCGCATGCAGTCTGGAATACGAGAAGGATATGGATAAGCCCTTGCTCGGCATCGCAGAGTCTATCGGTTACTTTCGTGGTGTTATGGATTCAGCGCGCACGTAATGTTAACATGAGGACCGGACTTATAACTCTTATGTTCTGCGCATGGCTTCAGTGTCATGCGCAGAATGGTGTTCAATGGAAAACGTTGAAGCAGACGCAACGGGCGTTGGGTTGTACGAATTGTCTGTGGAATGGTGATTCAGTCCTCTTTTCAAATGAGACAAACATTGTACGGTTTTATCCAGGGCGTCGCAGGGCGGATGTTAATAGGTGTACGGTTTGGCTGAATGTCTTGCCAGAGGGAAATGTCTCGAATGGCGATTGGCGCCTCAGTGCAATCGATCTCGACTTTATCAAGCTGGGCATGTTAACGGCGACCAATGGCGAGCCCAAGCACTTGCATGTTATGCTAGATGCCGGCCATGGGGGTATGGATGATGGTGCACGTTCGCGTCCACCGTTAGTAGTCAGCGAGAAGCATCTGACGTTAGACCTCGTTCGGTTGGTTGGACAACGTTTAGAAGAGGCTGGCATGAAGGTTTCGTATACGCGTACCAATGATGTCGCACTTGCTCTGGATGAACGATCGCTTGCAGCGCGCAAGGCCAAGGCGGATATTTTTGTCAGTATCCATGCAAATTTTTCTCCCAATCCCCAGTCTACGGGCTCAGAGACGTTTGTGATTAATCCGGCAGGTTATGCAGGCACGCCGGAGGGCAGCCGCGCGCGCGGCTTTCAAATTGGCAATGCCAACGATTATCTCAACACGCAACTCGGCTATGCCATTCAGCGTCACTTGGCACTGATGGATGAGAAGGTCCCGGATCGCGGTTTAAAGCGCCAGTCCTTTTTTGTTTTGCGGGAAACCAGTTGTCCAGCTGTGCTTGTTGAAATTGGTTTTCTCTCCAATGTGTCTGAGCTTTTGAAGATGTTGGAGTCGGAGTGGATGGACACGTGCGCTGACTCTATTTCGGATGGTATTTTCGAATATGCGTCAAAGGTGGACGCTTTGGGCGTGGCCATCCGCGAAAAGCGTGAGCGCGAGTTTGCCTCAAAGAAAGCAAAGGCTGAAAAAGATAAACTGGCTAAGGTGGAAAACCCCTCCTTGGAAATAAACTGTGTTAATACAAATTACGTGACGGGTGTGCAATCTGAAGAGCAAGAACTAGACGCCCCAATCACGAATAGAGTTGAAAAGACTGTGATTGAAATGAAGCCGACTGAGAAAGTTCAGCCAGCGGTGACGAATGTGTCGCCCCAGAGCATTTTCGATTACTACTCGAAGCGATAACTATTGACCATAACTATGTACTACGCTGATTTCCATATTCATTCGAAATATTCGCGGGCGACGAGTTCGATGTGTACGCCAGAAGGACTGTCGCATTGGGCGCAACTCAAGGGCATCACCGTGTGCGCGACGGGGGACTGTACCCATCCGAAATGGATGGAGGAGCTAAAAGAGAAACTGGTTAAGGCTCCAGATGCAGATGGACTTTATCAACTGACCCGCGAAGCGCAGAAGATTGCGGACCACGATGTGCCTGATCATTGCCGTGCGACGGTACGTTTTATTGCGACGGGTGAGATTAGCAGTATCTATAAGCGTGGCGGACGTACCCGCAAGGTGCACAGCATTATCGTGTTACCCTCACTGGAGGTCGCAGAGCGTGTGAATGCAAAGCTCGGCGAGATCGGCAATATCGTCTCGGATGGGCGTCCGATTTTAGGACTTGATCCGTGTCGTTTGTTGGAGATACTGTTGGAGACTGACTCTCGCTGTGCGTTGATTCCTGCGCATATTTGGACACCTTGGTTTTCTATGCTGGGTTCAAAGTCAGGCTTTGACTCGGTAGAGGAGTGTTTCGGCGATTTGAGCTCACATATTTTTGCTGTTGAAATGGGTTTGTCATCAGATGTGCCGATGAATCGACGCATCAGGTGTCTAGATCATTTGACGCTGATCTCTAACTCCGACTTGCACTCCCCCTCGAATCTTGGACGCAATGCAACGGTCTTTCATGGCAAGCTCGGTTATGATGCGATGTTAGGCGCGATGCGGTCACGCGATCTAAAGAGGTGGGGGGGGGCCATCGACCTCTTCCCAGAAGAGGGCAAGTATTATCTGGACGGCCATCGCACATGCGGCGTCTGCATGGAGCCTGAAGAGAGCATGGCGTGCGGCAATATCTGTCCTGTGTGCGGCAAGGAGCTGACGATCGGCGTACTCCATCGCGTGGTTGAAATCGAAAGGTTTGGGCGAGGGTCTCCGACCCCGCCTTCGGCGTTTGCTCCTGATGTCTATCACTATATCATACCGCTGATTGAACTGATTGCCCAGACGTTGAATGTTGGTGTCACTTCTAAGAAGGTGCAGGCTGCCTACCAGAAGATTCTTGCTGAGCATGGAAACGAATTAGCACTGTTGTTGGACGCGCCGGATTCCGAGTTGGATTTATTGGGGCAGGTTGGTGCCTGTATTCGGGCTGTACGCAAAGGCCATGTCACGCGCAAAGGCGGTTACGACGGAGAGTATGGAGTGATTCGTGCGGAAGTTTGAAGGAGAAACGATGGAAGAAACTATATTGTATCATTCACATCCAGCGATGTTTAAAAATCGTCCATTTGCGTTTATTCTTTGCCTGATCTTGTGTTTTGTAGGCATTGGTCTTCTGATTTGTTTGGTCTGGTGGATTAAGACAAGGGGGACAGAGCTGACAGTGACGAATGAGCGCGTCTCGTTACGCAAAGGAATATTGTCTAAATTTACAAATGATGTGTATCTCACGGACATTCGTAATGTGCAGATTTATCAGTCGTTTGGGCAACGTATTTTCGGCGTGGGATCTGTCGCGATCTCGTCCGCAGGAAATGAGGGCATTGAAATTGAGGTAAAAGGTATTCCTCGTCCTGACAAGATCAAGGTAATCATTGATGCTCATCGCAGGGATCGTGATTAAAAGGTGAGGAACCGCATTAAGGCGCTTACTTGATTCCCTTACGAATGGACATATCCTCATGCCAACGAAGGAACTTATACGTGGATAGTCCGATAATCGTCAACCCCAACATGAAGATCCCATAGGCGAGCGGCCAAGGAAAGCCCTTGGTCATCATGGAAAACTCAGACATTCCTCCAACTCCTGCTAGAACATTGAGGGGCATGAACACAACATTGATGACGGTCAGGCGTTTCATCAACACGTTAAGATTGTTGCTCACGACAGAAGCTCGCGCATTCATGAGTCCCGTGAACACATTGGCATAAACTTGCGCCTGTTCGAGACATTGTGCATTCTCAATGGCCAAGTCATCAACATACTCAAGCATCTCCGGTGTCAAACCTACGGTCTGAACATTCTTCGCATTCGTCTTTAATCGCTCAATCACTCGGCCATTGGCACTGATGGCGTTGATATAGTAAACAAGGCTCTTTTCGATGCTAAACATGAGGAGCAGGTTGCGATTTTCCATGGAAGTCATCAACTTGGATTCCAGCGAGTTTGCAATCTCGTTGATGACCTGAAGATGGCCGATGAAATGTGTGATACAGGCTGAGAGAACGCGGAGAAAAAGCATCTGGATATTCTGGACCTTCGAAAAAGATCGGCCTTTGAATTCAGAAAAATCACTGGGAGCCACTACAATTAGTCGATCCCGATAGAGGAACAGACCGACGGCATTGATTAGAAAGACAAAATTATCATGGGAGGAGTAGCGTTTCGGTTCCTTAAAGATGACGGCGATGTGATTATCCTCCACTTCCAAGCGTGGAAGCTCAAAAGGATCTTGAGTTGAAGCTAGATTGTGTTCGTCAATCTGATAGGTGCTCATCAACAACAGCTTCTCTTCAGGCGTCGGATCTGTGACTAACAACACCGGAGCATTAGCGTCCTGGGTAAGTACAACTTCTCCAGCGGTTATCGTATAATATGTAATCATCGCATGCTGCCCTTTCCTTATGCGCGCCAGATTTCCATCGTGTGATGTTAATCCGATGGTGCTTTTTAATTTCCAAGCGAGGGGTAGGTCAAAAATCGGCAAAATTATACTCTCTTTCCCCTCCCTCTGTCATGGCTTATTTTTTCAAAACATATTATATTTTGAACCCGTATGTTCGGGATGTTTGAGACAAAAATTTGGGAAGTGTCATCTTGTAATTATTGAGCCCCTTTGATATAGTATTAGCTTCAATTTTAAATCGAAGGGAATGGGTATGAATATTCACATTGCTGGGTTCGGAGCCGGGTTACCTGAACATAAGGTGACGAACGATGAGCTGCCGAAAACTGTTGACACGACAGACGAATGGATTGTGTCGCATACCGGCATCCGATCTCGTTATATGGCCTCTAAAACCGAAAGTTCGGCATCTTTGGCGACCAAGGCCGCAGAAGAGGCACTCAAAATGTCAGGTATAAAGCCCGAAGAGATCGGCATGGTCATTGTGGCGACAAGTACGCCGGATTACAATGTTTTTCCCTCCTGTGCGTGCTTGGTTCAGCATCGGATCGGGGCAGTCAATGCGGGGGCTTTCGATGTGCTATCGGCTTGTACAGGATTTGTTTATGGGATGCAGGTTGCGCGCTCATTGATGATTCTTGATCCGCGACCGATCGTGGTTGTAGGTGCGGATGTGATGACACGGACGGTCGATTGGACAGACCGCAATACGTGTGTGCTGTTTGGTGATGGCGCGGGCGCTGTTGTTCTCAAAGCGGATGATCGCCCCGGGGGGTTATTGCAGTCTTTCCTTCGTTCCGATGGCGGTGGCGAACGTGTTCTCTTCTGTGACGGCGGGTATCGTCATCCGAAGGCAGCTCATAATCCTCCAGGCTTTTTACACATGGACGGCAAAAAAGTTTTTAACTTCGCTGTGAAGGCATGTGAAGAGGTTATCCGTGAGTTGGCTAAGAAACAGGGTTTGGCGTTTGACCAAATCCGCTGGGTTGTGCCCCATCAGGCTAACTTTCGTATTCTGGATGCCGCGGCACGTCGGCTAGAGATTGATGTGGCCCGATTTTACATCAATATCGCAGAACTGGCGAATACGTCGTCCGCAACCATCCCTCTTGCGTTGGCGCAGATGAGCCGTGAAGGGCGCTTCAAGTCTGGCGATTATATTGCCTTGGTTGGCTTTGGTGCTGGATTGACCTGGGGTGGAATGTTGTTTCAGGTGTAGAAACGTTTTATTTTTCAGAAAGGGTTGATATGACTGGTTACAAATGGATATTGACGGGGTGTATGTTCATGAGCGTATTGGTGGGATGCAAGGAGAAAGAAAAAGTGGCTCCAGGCGATCTGCCCGTCGCAACGGTGGTTGCAATCGTCAATGGCAAGCAGTTACTCTTTGGAGAGATGAGCAAACGTGCTGACGGTTATTTAAAATATGCTCGAGAAGAAGAGAATCTGATGTTTGCTTCAAACATGTTAGGGCAGGCAAAGGAATTTTATCGCAAAAAAGCGATTGAGACTTTTATTTATAAGACGGTGATGTTGGATGAAGCGGTTCGAATGAAGATTGTGATCAACGAAAACGAGCGTACGTTGGGATTGCAGCAATTGGCCTTTGCACTCTCGAAAAGGAATTCAACGACCAATGCATTTTTTAACCAAGGCCCCCAGGCGCCCGAAATCATGCGGCGCGATTTTGAGGATGGACTGGTCATCGAGAAGTTGCTGAGTCAGGAAGTGCAAAAAAAGATCCGGATCAGCGACAAGGAAGTGGAAGAAGTCGCAGCAACGATTGCTGTGACGAATGAACTCAAGCATGCAAAACTCGAGATGATTCGTAAACAGATTGTCGGCGGTGCCGCTTTTGAAGATGTCGCAAAAACCGTTTCGGAATGCGCAAGCGCAAAGAAGGGTGGCGATTTGGGAGAGTTTGGCCGCGGGAAGATGGATAAAGCCTTTGAAGAGGTCGTGTTTAAATTGAAGGTTGGCGAAATCAGTCCCGTTTTCGAAACCAAGTATGGCTACCATATTGTGAAGGTGGTTGCTCACAACAAGGCGCAACCCGCCAAGAATGCTGTTCCGGCTGTTCCTGAGACGGTTCGTGCGTCTCACATCCTGCTTAGGCGTCTCTCTGATGACCGTACGAAGATTGCGACCTTGTTGTATAAGACGCATCATCAGCGTGGGGCTAAGCAAATGTTTGACGACTTGAGGGCTCAGGCAAAAATAGAATGTTCCCTTTTTCCAGGGATGGCCTCTAGCGAAAACAATAAATAACGCCATGCAAGTCGGGATCGACATTTTAAAGGCGACATCGTTCCGATTGCTCAAAAACTGCCGGGTTGGATTATTAAGCCACCAAGCAGCCGTGATGAAAGACGGCGCAACTTCTGCTCAATGTTTGCATCAGGCGCGAGGTGTAAATCTCGTGGCGCTCTATGGCCCAGAGCATGGCTTCTTTGGCCAGGCGTCTGCAGGTGAGCATACAGTCTCACGCATCCATCCAGACTGGAATCTTCCCGTTTATTCGCTTTATGGGGAATTTCGAAAACCAACGCCGGAGATGTTAAAGGACGTGGATGTTATGGTCTGCGATTTACAAGATATTGGTGTGCGCTGTTACACCTATCTTGCGACGCTTCGTAATATGTTGGAGGCATGCGCGGAAGCCGATGTAGATGTCGTCGTAACCGATCGCCCCATCCCCTTGCCGAAGGTTGTTGATGGTCCCATGTTGGACGAACGTTTCTCCAGCTTTGTTGCGCCATGTCCCTTACCCATGGTTTATGGTATGACGCCTGCGGAGGTCGCACAATGGATGGTCAAAAAACATTTATTAAACGTTAAGCTGACGGTTGTTCCCGTGACGGGGTGGACCCGTGCGGATGCAGGATGGGATGGAACGCGGCCAGATTGGGTGCCCCCATCGCCAGGAATCAAGTCATGGGAAGCCGCAATGACTTATTCCGCCACTGTCTTTTCCGAGGCATTGCCTGGCATTGATTGTGGACGAGGAACCAATCTTGCCTTCCGTGTGTTAGGCGCACCATGGATTTGCGCAGAGCAATGTTGTCAGGCCTTGATGAAGCAAAAGATAGCGGGCATCACCTTTAATCCTTATCGATATGTCGCTGGTATCGCCCCTTATCTGGGAGTTGAATTGGATGGCATTCGCTTGTGTGTAACCGACCCAGCCACCTTTAGACCTGTAAAAACATCCGTTCTGATTTTGGATACACTGGTATCTCTATACGGCATGAAACGTGTGTGGAAACATCAGGGTACGCGTCTTGAATGGTTTGATAAATTATATGGTACGGCTGCGACGCGTCAAGCGGTACAAGTTGGTCAGGGCACCCTGTTGCCACGTCAATGGGCAGCGGCCAGCAAGACGTTCGTGAAGGAACGGCAAGAGATCTTGATGTATACTTAGGATTGTTATGAATAGAGGAGCGCTTTCAATACCTGGAATTATTGATCTGGCGAGTGTCTACTATGGTTCCGCCGTACTTTTCGCGGCGCTTGAAAATGATCTCTTTACTCGTGTGCAGTCACTGGGGGCCTCTGCCACGGTGGCTCAGATCGCAACGTGTATTGACGCGAATGAACGTGGCGTGAGATTGCTTCTGAATGCTTGTGTCGCGATTGGATTGATGGACAAGCACGAGGATGTTTACGTCAATACGCCGGCGACGATGCTGACCCTTGTGTCGGGGGCGCCCCATGATTTGACGCGCGCGATTCGTTATAATAGCGATGTCTATCCGGCCTGGGGACGCGCATCTGAGTTTGTCCGCACCGGTAAACCCGTGGAGGCTCCAGATATTCATTTAGGGGAAGACGCAGCGCGTACGAGACGCTTTGTGATGTCCATGCATGGCCGAGCTCTGGGCATTGGACGTGATGTTATTCCAATGCTGGATTTAAAAGCGTGCAGAAAGGTTCTGGATCTAGCGGGGGGACCAGGAACGTATGCGGTGTTGATGGCGCAAGTTAATCCGCACTTAAGCTGCGTGACCGTTGACCTGCCTGAAATCTCGGCAGTAGCTGCGGAACTGGTTGGCGCGTCGGATGTGGCCAGTCGTGTTATGTGCCAGGCAGGTGATTATCATGCGGACACGTATGAGGCTGAGGCGTATGATGTTGTCACGATTTTTGGGGCCTTGCATCAGGAGTCGCCAGAGGACATCCGAGATATTCTGTGCCGCGCATATAACGCATTGAAGCATGGAGGTAAAGTTTATATTTTGGACATGATGACAGATGCAACGCATACCGCACCAGTTTTCTCTGCTCTTTTTGCGATCAATATGGCACTGACGACAGACCATGGATGGGTCTTCTCCGATGATGAATTGAAGGGGTGGTTACAAGAGGCAGGATTTGTTTCCGCAGAGACACATCCTGTTCCACCTCCTATGCCACATTGGCTCGTGACAGCACGTAAAGCGTAATTCTACATGTTGCACGAGACGATATGCGCTTCACCTGAGTAGATGGACGTAGGACCTTGGGCGGTTTTCAGAAGGAGTGATCCGTCTGCCTGTATCCCCATAGCGATGCCTTCAAGATGAGAACCTGCATGATCCATACGGATGAACAACCCGCTTAATGCGTCAAGCGCATTGATGTTTTGCACAAGCGACTGAAATCCAAAAGCCCGCCAATGATCATAAAGTGGCTCAAGCCGATTTAGAATTTCTGCCAATAATTGTTCCCGTTTTAAGGGTTCGCCATTTTCAATCAAGATGGAGGTGGCTCGGTCTTTTAATTCAACAGGGATTTGCTCGGCAGGCAGGTTGACGTTGATCCCAATACCAACAACGATGTAATCGATTGTGTCTTGCTTTGTGTGCAACTCGCAGAGGATGCCACTGATCTTTTTTCCGTTCACGAGAATATCATTTGGCCATTTTATTTTTGGTAGCAGAGTCGGAACACACGCACCAATCGCTTCCGCGACAGCCAAGCCGACCACGAGTGGCAGGGATGGCACGCTGGCAATCTCCACGTCAGGACGCAGTAAAAGTGAAAAATAAAGATTCATTCCCGACGGCGAGAACCACGCACGTGTCATGCGTCCACGGCCTGCGGTTTGCGAATCAGCCATGATGAGCAAACCCTCGGGTGTTCCTGCCTGCGCAGCGACGTCCACATCACGATTCGTCGATTCGGTGTCTTGTAAGAATCGAACTTCATATCCCAATCTTTTAGCCGTCAATTCAAAGGAAGAGCGTTGCATCAGAAACCCCTTTAACAACTTCATGACTCAAATGTAATAACATTGTACAATGGTTTACTTGAAATGCAAGGGAAAACCGATTTGCGATGAGTGCTTAAAAAACGGTCCAAAAATAAAAAACAATTGTCGATGTCGGACAGATAGCGTATACTACGAACATAATATTGATACAGCAATTGTTGATGAATTTATTTAAGGGGATACCGAATGATTTGTTTTAAACAGCTTGAAAAAAAGCTGAGGACATTCATAATTATTAGTGGTTTTTTTTGTTGGTTTGTGGCGCTTGTCGGGTGCATGACACCGTCACGTGCGGATCGCGAGACCGAAGAGGTCGCTCGTCGCTTGGCGACGGCTTATTGGCAGGTTCAGACCGGACGTACAAATGAGCTTAACTTATCGCGCCCTTCTGAAGTCTTGACACTGCGCATTGCGTTACAGGCGATCGCGCGGGGCGATGAGTCGGTTATCTTTCCAGCTATCCCAGACATGAATGTCAACTTGACAAATGGTGCTTGGCGCCTGACGTTAACAGAAGCGTTGAATGTGGCGGCCCGAAATGATCGAGCCTATCAGAGCCTGAAAGAGGCTATTTTTAATGCAGCGCTAGAGTTGGACTCTCAGCAGTTTATGTTTGAGACCTCGTTCAGCGGCATGTTGCTAGGGGCGTTAAGCGATTCGGCTTCGGGATCGGATCCGCGGATTACAGCGGCGACAGGAGCAGATTTTTCGAGGCGTTTTGAAAGCGGCACGGTCGTGGCTGGAAATTTGGCACTGGATGTGTCACGCCTGCTAAGGAGCGATTGGAGTTCGCTGGGCTTGACGGGTGACTTGTCAATGAGCATACCGCTGTTACGCGGCTCGGGACGCGAAATCGTGCGCGAACCTTTAACCCAGGCTGAACGAACCCTCATGTACTCCATTAGAAGGTTTGAATACTATCGGCAAACGTATGCTGTGCTCATTACCGACCGTTTTTTTGCGGTTTTGGAATATGCACAACGCCTGAAGAATGCTAAAGATAACGAACATAATTTGGATCGGAACAGTAAGCGAGCGACGATGATGTTTGAGGCGGGACGCATGGGCAGCATTGAGGCCGACCAAGCGAAGTCTCAGCTCCTGTACGCTCGCGAGAGCGTGATTACCATGCGTCTTTCATTTGAGACTCGGCTCGATAGCTTCAAGATGTCGATTGGCCTACCACCTGATGCGCTTGTGGAGGTTGATGAAGAGGAATTAGAAAAGCTCACGCGTGAAATTCAGCAGACCGCGAAGGAAGGGACAGGTGGAGAACGGCTCTTTCCTGATGAAGAGGATGCGTGTATGATGGCGTTGGCGCGGCGCTTGGACTTAATGAATACGCGTGACACATTGAATGATGCGGAACGTGACGTGAAGGTTGCTGCAGATATGCTTCGTGCCGATGTGTCGATTACTGGAGTCGGACAGACATCACGTTCTATTGCGCTAAACAATGAGGCACACAACAGTGGGGGGGAAGATTGGCGACTTTCCTTGCGTGCCGATTTTCCCTGGAATCGACGCTTGGAACGGAATGCGTACAAAAAAAAGCTACTTGCACTCGAACAGATAAAACGGGATATCGAAGAAAAGGAAGATGGAGTAAAGGCGGCTATCAGAAATGGTATTCGAAGTCTTGCTGCAGCTGAATCATCTTATAAGATTCGCGCAGAGACCTTGCGTGTGGCGCAAATGCGCGTGGATAGTACAGCCATGTTTATGGAGTCGGGCCGCGTTATCATGCGTGATGTACTGGAAGCTCAAAAGGCGCTTTTAAGTGCTCAGGACGATTTGTGCGCTGCGATCGTTGGTTGGCAACTTCGAGATTTAGAATTGTGTCGTGATATGGGTCTCTTGAGTATTTCCGATGTAGGCATGTGGCAGCGTAACAATGCCAAGGATGGCAGAAAACCATGAGCAAAAAAAGAACCAATATGAAAAAATGGATATTTACCGGGTGTATCTTCGTGGCTATCCTGAGTGCATGGATAGTGGCGAGAAATCGGAAGCCAAAGGATGTTGTGGTTCCCGTCATTAATGTGCAACAAGGACCTTTAACCATTTCGGTTACCTCTACAGGTTCGATTCAAAGTCGCGATAAGGTGGTTATCGCAAATGAGTTGGAAGGTAATAACACGGTGATCTGGGTCATTGACGAAGGCGCGGCTGTGAAGGCTGGTGACTTGTTGGTTGAGTTTAATGCGAGTGAGTTGATTGAAAAACGTAAAGAACAGGAAATTGTCGTTGGGAATGTGGAATCGGCCGTGACGTTTTCAAAGGAAAAGCTTGAAATTACTAAGGGCGATTGCGATGCTAGTCAATTGGATAGCGAGGTTGAACTGATGCTGGCAAAGATGGACTGCGAAAAATATGAGCGTGGTGATTATCCACAACTACGTCGACAGTCGGAGTCTGATATGGCTCTGGCGGATGAAGAAGTCAAGCGTGCGACAGAGAAGCTTGAATGGTCGAAGCGTCTGGCGGCGGCTTCATTCTTGACACGTACGGATCTGCAGGCTGATCAGCTTGAGCTTACGCGCAAGCAAATTAATTATGATATGTCTGAGACCAAGATGTCGGTGTTGACTAATTATACGGTCCTGCAGCAACAGGCGACATTGAATAGTCGTTTGCGCAAAGCAGAGCGTGCGCATGTGCGTGTTGCTTGGCAAAATAAGGCGACGTTGCGGCAAGTCGAGGCTGAATTGCGTGCGCGGAGCCATGAATATGAGCGTGCAACAAATCGGTTGGCTGAGTTGGATGTGCAGATTGGAAAGAGCAAAATTTTTGCGCAGACGAACGGCATTGTTCTCTATGCTTCCACGGTCCTGATTTCTCGGCGTCAGTGGTGGGTTAAGCCACTGGCTGTTGGCTCTACAGTTCTTGAACGGCAGGAACTTATTTATATTCCGTTGGAATCGGGTATGGTCGTTGAAACCATGGCCCCGGAAGCGAGTTTGACGAAAATTAACACGGGCATGAGTGCAAAGGTCAAAATCGATGCCTTCCCAGGTCGTGTGTTCGATGGGACGCTTGTGAAGATCGGGATTCTTCCTGATGGACAAAGTTCTAGCTTGAATCCAGATTTAAAATTGTATAAATGCGAGATCGAATGTGACTTTCAGAATATCACGATTCGTCCTGGTATGAGTTGTGATGTTGAGCTGGTGAAGAACTCGTATGATAAGGTGTTGTATGTGCCAGTCCAATGCGTCGTGCGAGAGAATGGGTTGCCCGTCATTTATGTACGCAAAAAAGGGGAATGGGTCGCTCAGACGGTACGGGTCGGGTTTGATAATAATCGTATGATTCATATTTTAGAGGGCGTGAACGTGGGTGATGAGGTGATGCTGGCACCTCCGATCAAAGAGTCAAAATCTGAAGAAAAAGATAGTCGACAAATGGAAGAACTCCGCAGAAAGAGCAAGGTGCGAGTACCTTTCGACGAGGAGACAGATCGACCTTCAGCAGGAAGAGTTAAGAAACGTAATCCCATTGAAAAAGGGTTGGATGCGTTGGAGACCAAGACAAACGGGATGAGCGAGACCAAGTCGGATATCAGGCGCGATAAAAAAAGTGATAGTCCTGGGCTAAGTACAGTCGGTACATTAAGTAAGGAAGTCGGTACATGAAGGAATCTCAGACGGAAGAAGTTGTTCGTCTTGAGCAAGTGAAACGGCATTATCATGTCGGTGATGAGATCGTGCGCGCTTTGGATGGTGTTTCTTTTGCCATTCGTAAGGGGGGCTATTGGGCCATTATGGGGCATAGCGGTTCTGGTAAAAGCACGATGTTGAATATCCTTGGATGTCTCGATCGTCCTACGCATGGCGCGTATTGGTTGAATGGTGTGAATGTGGCAGAGATGGACGATAATGAACTGAGCGATCACCGTCTGCGAAATCTGGGGTTTATCTTTCAAAGTTTTCATCTCATTCCCCAACTGACGGTTCGAGAAAACATAGAGGTGCCGTTGTTGTACTTGGGAATTCCTGCAGCGGAACGTGTCAAGAAGGCTAAGGAATTAGCGGAGCGCGTTGGTATGGCACACCGCTTGAAACATTTGCCGTCAGAACTATCAGGGGGTCAGCGCCAGCGCGTGGCCGTTGCACGTGCCTTGGCTAATGACCCTGCGGTCTTGCTGGCAGATGAGCCGACAGGGAATCTGGATTCAACAACCAGCATGCAAATCATGGGGTTGTTTCAAGAATTGCATGATCAAGGGAAGACGGTCATTGTTGTGACGCATGAAGCGGAAATTGCTAATTATGCAAAGTCACGCATCATCCTGAAAGATGGACGTATTGCTACGATTACGGAGGGTAATCCATGAGCCAACTCTTCTATATTTGGCCCTTTGTCAGACTGGGACTCGGGGATGTCTGGCGTCATAAGACACGTTCCTTCCTGACCATGCTTGGCATGGTCTTTGGTGTAGGCAGTGTGATCTCCATGTTGGCAGTAGGCGAAGGTGCTAGCCAACAGGCGTTGGAGGCTATTAAGCGGCTGGGCAGCCAGAATATTTTGCTTTCCTCTGAAAAACCTTCTGATGATTCAGGCGTGGGCGGTAGTTCAAAAAGTAGCAAGTTGGTGATGTACGGATTGCTGTATGAGGATGAACAGCGCATTCGCGAGACCATTCCAAATGTGATATTGACAGTGCCAGCGCGCATGGTACGACGTACAACACGTTTTGGTGACCGCCTGTTAGAGCTGCGGGTCGTCGAGACTGAACCGAGCTGGTTTGATGTTGTCGAACGTCCGGTGTTGGCCGGTCGCGTGTTGAAGAGGAATGATTTGGATACGGTCGCCAATGTATGCGTGCTGACGGAGATGGGCGTCCGCCGATTGTTGGCAGCAGAAGAGGTAGTCGGGCAGATGATTCGTATTGGCTCAGGAAGCTTTGAAGTGGTTGGTATAGTGAAAAATGAAGACGGGGGTTCCGTACGTGCACCAGACAGTGAAGCGGATGTCTATATTCCAATGTCCACAGGGAAAAAGATGTTCGGTGATACGAGTATCCACTATACACCCGATGGACATACGGAGGGCGAGCGTATTGAACTGGGTCAGATCATTGTGCGCATGTCGAGTACAGAAGCCGTCGAGGCCAGCAGTAAGGCGATTGAATCCATGTTGGCGCGTTTCCATAAGCATAAGGACTATAAAATAGATGTGCCGTTAACTTTGTTACGCGAAGCGGAACGGACAAAAAAAACCTTTAATATTGTGCTAGGGACAATTGCAGGAATCAGCTTACTTGTAGGGGGTATTGGTATCATGAACATCATGCTGGCTTCTGTGACGGAGCGAACCAAAGAGATTGGTGTCCGACGTGCCATCGGTGCACGGAAAAGTCGGATTGTGGTTCAGTTTCTGATTAACACCTGCGTCCTCTCGATTGGAGGGGGTCTTGTCGGATTATTGTTAGGCGTTGCCATCCCTTGCCTGATTACAATGACAACGGACATGCCCACGGTCGTAGAATCTTATAGTCTTTTTTTAGCTTTTGGAATTAGCGCAGGTATCGGAATTATCTTCGGACTCTATCCGGCCATGCGCGCCGCATCATTAGATCCGATCGAAGCCTTACGGCACGAGTAAAAAATATGAGTACAGTCATTCTTCAGCCAAAACGTGAGTTTTCAGTACACCGCCGCCATCCGTGGATCTTCTCGGGAGCCATTGCCCATGTGGCAGGAAATCCCGAACTAGGCGATACTGTCTGTGTGAAAGCATCGGATGGAACACTTTTGGGGATGGGTGCTTATTCGCCTGAGTCGCAAATCCGCGTGCGAATGTGGTCGTTCGGGATATGTGAAATCAATGCTGCCTTTATCTCCAATCGTATTGCCCAAGCTGTGGGCGGACGAAGTCTCTTTCTTGCCGAAAGTGTGACCAACGCTTATCGTCTGGTGAATGCCGAAGCAGATGGTCTCCCAGGGTTGATCGCTGATCGCTATGGCGATTGGATTGTGTGCCAATTTACAGCCGCAAGTGCGGAACATTGGAAACGGGAAATCGTGGAAGCCTTACAGAAATACTCGCCCTGTCGAGGTGTTTACGAGCGCTCAGATGTGGATGTGCGGTCGCGTGAAGGGCTTCTGCCAATCACAGGGATACTTGCAGGTGAATTGCCGCCGGATCGCATCGAGATTGTGGAACATGGGTGCCGTTATTACGTGGATGTCAAACAGGGACACAAGACCGGCTTTTATTTGGATCAACGTGACAATCGTGCACTGATCAAACGATACGCGAATGGACTGGATGTGCTGAACGCCTTTTCGTATACGGGCGGCTTTGGTGTCGCAGCGCTCACGGCTGCAGCGGCCTCTGTGACGCACATCGACATGTCCGAACCTTCACTTGCTTTAGCCAAGGAAAATACAGGACTCAATACGTGTCACGTGGAACAATCGACCTTCCTTTGTGGAAATGTTTTTGAGGTACTCCGTACCTTTCGCGATTCTGCTAAGTCATTCGATATGATTATTCTGGATCCACCCAAGTTTGCAGACTGTAAAGGAAGCTTGATGAAGGCTTCGCGGGGTTACAAGGACATTAATTTGCTGGGTATGAAATTGTTACGCCCGGGCGGTCTCCTGGCGACTTTCTCTTGCTCGGGGTTGATGACCCCTGAGTTGTTTGACAAGGTCGTCGCCGATGCTGCTGTCGATGCCAAGCGTGACTTTCAAGTCATCAAACGGCTCCAGCAATCAGAAGACCATCCCGAAGGTCTTTGCTTCCCCGAAGGCCTCTATCTCAAAGGCCTCTTCTGCCGTGTCATCTAAATAGCTTTTCTTTTACACTAGTCCTTATTTTATTGTATTTACAGTTTATTGTCCGGCATGGTAAAGTAATAACTTAAGAAGATGATAAATTCGTGATATATACGATGATCGATTAGTTAGACAGGAAGGGGATACGTGAGATGAAGTTTACAAGGCGTACGTTTGTCAAAGGAAGTGCAGCGTTGATAGTAGCGCCAACAATTATACCCTCGGGCGTATTAGCAGCAAATGGAAGTCCGGGGGCAAATGATCGGATTGGTCTAGCAGTTATTGGTCCTGGACGTCAAGGAGGTGGGCTTTTAGCCTCTGCGGGACGTTCAAAGGAAGTACGTGTGGTTGCAATTGCAGATGTGAATCTGGCTCGCGCCCGTCAAAAAGCACTACCGTATAAGGCTGAGATATACAAAGACTATCGGAAGATGCTGGAGCGCAAGGATGTGGATGCTATAATCACGGCGACTCCTGAGCACTGGCGCGCATTGACATGCATCCACGCCTGTCAAGCAGGTAAGGATGTGTATGCGGAGAAGCCGATGACGTTGACAATCCGCGAAGGGCGCCTTATGGTTGAAGCGACGCGAAAATATGGTCGCGTTTTCCAGTGTGGCAGTCAGCAGCGTTCTCAGCCTGAAAATTATTTTGGGTGTAAGTTTATTCGTGAAGGGCTCATTGGCAAGATTAACAAGGTACTTTGTTCCAATTATCCAAGCCCGTGGGAATGTGCCTTTCCTGGCGAGAAGATTCCTGAGGAGCTTGACTGGGATTTGTGGTGCGGTCCGACAGAACCTGTGCCGTATCATTCGCAACTCTATATTCCGCGTGGCAAGCCTGGCTGGCTCTCCTTCCGACCCTATTCCGGCGGCGAGATGACGGGGTGGGGGGCGCACGGATTTGACCAGATCCAGTGTGCGCTTGGTATGGATGAAAGCGGCCCTGTTGAAGTCTGGACAGATGGTACGGCCTTTGAGCCGCTTACGTATACAGAGCCTGAAGCTGGCACACGTGGCAACAAGCAGTGTCAGAAGGTTGTGGTCTCCTTCCGTTATGCGAACGGGACGATCATGGAGATGGGTAAGGGCAATCCGGGTGGCGGAACCTTTATTGGCGAAAAGGGGACAATCCATATTGCGCGTGGAGACTGCAAATCAGATCCAAAAGAACTTGTTCAAGGCCCTTTAATAAAGGCGCTTGATGAGCTCTGCGAGAAAGCGAAGGCTCATAAGGATGGCATTGAAGATCCTGCTCCTCCGGCCTCTGCAACATATGGTGAAAGCAAAAAGCGTGTTGTTCCCCAAATGGATGGCGGGCATATGCAAAACTGGATTAACTGCATCAAGTCCCGTCAGCGTCCGACTGCGGATGTGGAAACGGGCCATCGTTCAGCAACCGTCTGTCATCTGGGGAACATTGCCCGCTGGACCGGAAAACGTCTGAAATGGGACCCTGTAAAGGAAGTCTTTGATGATGTTCAGGCCAATACCTATTTGGATCGTAAGCGCAGAAAAGGATTTGAGTTGCCTGAAAAAATCTAGTTTTGTTTTGAGGTGAGCAGGGGGTGTCTATTGTTAGGCGTGCGATCATTCGAAACGATGGTAGCTTATATTTTAGTAATCTCTATAGCCCGATTCTCGGCATCATCTGAGAGGGTCAGTGTGATGTGTAATGCATCAGGCGGAATCAGATCGCCGCCGCGTTCGGGCCATTCAACCGCAACGACTGCGCCGGACTCCAGATGTTCAGGGAAGCCGATGGTCAGTAGGTCGTCAGGTCCATTCAGCCGGTAGAGATCCATGTGCACGAGCTTGAATTTCGGTGTCTGGTATTCCTGGCAGAGTGTAAATGTGGGGCTTGTGATCGGGCGGTTAATGCCTAAGGCGAAGGCGATTCCTTGCATGAAGGTTGTCTTTCCTGCGCCTAGGTCTCCTGTGAGGGCAATGACCATGCCAGGCGTAAGCTGGGTTGCAACTTCAGCGGCGATACGCCAGGTCTCTTCAATTGAATATACCGTATACTTATTTTTCATCGAATAAAGGCTTTGATCATGGGAATGATTTCATCTGTATAGCGTTCCATGTATTCATCGGCATACGCCGAGGAATGGGGCAATCTGACAAGCCCAGGCAAGTTCTTCGCCAGCGGCGAATGCTTCGGTAGGGGCTCTTGGGAGAAGACATCTAGGCATGCGCCACCGATAGTACGCGACGTCAACGCCCTTGCCAAGGCTAGTTCATCAATACAGTTGCCACGTCCGATGTTGTAAATGACGGCATGTCGTTGCATCTTTGCAAATTGTTTTGCGCCTAAAAGGACATCTGTCCCCGTGTCGGATGGTAATGCAACAATGATGTGATCAGCTGTCTGCAGGATCGTATCCAGTTGGGATATGGATGTAATGGTGTCGCCTTGGGTAAAATAGGACGGCCATTCTGTTGGTGGATTTCTCCGAAGGCCTGTTATACGAATATCAAAGGGCTTTAATTGGCGTGCAATCCATTTTCCAATATTGCCAAATCCAATGATGACGGCATGTGAACCGCGCAACAACCGGACTGCGCCGGGGTCGCAAAGGATTTTCGAAGGCCATATCTCATTGGCAAGTTGTTGCTGATAGGCACAGAGAATACCACGGTTAACCGCCAGCATAAGGCCCAATACTGTCTCCGCGATGAACTCCCCGTGAAAGGAACCGTAACGGGCTTCTATATGTGGCGGAACAGTAACACCCATCACATCGCGACCGGCTGCTGGGGACAAGATGCAACGCAACTGTTTGGCAAGTTCAAACCATTCTGGCTTGAACTTGTTCGCCAAAACGATGTCTGTCTTGGGTAACGCCCTTTTGAAGGAGGCCTCGCTGCGACACCAGATAAATGATACATAAGGGAATGTCTTGCGCAAACGTTGCACGAGATGTTTCTTCATTCGAAAATAGTGAATCTCTTGTTCGAGAAAGAGGCTGATGGTAATCTGTTTCATGTGCAAAATGGCGAGAGTGCTCTGAGCTTAAGTATAATCTTGGGTGTTTCTGTTAGCACGGTGTCCACTTCTGCTTCTGTACTATAACGGCTGAGCGAGAAACGGATTGAACCGTGTACCGCTGTAAAAGGTACGCCCATGGCCCGAATGACGTGTGAGGGTTCAAGGGAACCTGCTGCGCAGGCGGAACCCGTTGAAGCACAGATACCCAGGTCACTCAAGTGCATCAGGATAGATTCCCCCTCGATATACTCAAAACTCATATTGGATGTGTTAGGCAACCGGTTCCTGCGATCGCCATTGACACGTGAATCAGGACAAGTATCAAGTAATCCATTTTCCAGTTTATCACGCAGATAGGTCAACCACTTATTTTCAGAAACCATGGTTGCATGAGCCAGTTCAACAGCCTTTCCAAGTCCTACGATATAGGGAACGTTTTCAGTCCCTCCGCGTCGTCCGTGTTCCTGATGTCCGCCTAGCATAAACGTTTTAATGCGTGTACCTCGTCGAATGTAGCAGACACCGATTCCCTTGGGGGCATGAAGCTTATGGCCGGAAAGCGAGAGCATATCCACAGGGGTCTTACGCATGTCGATCGGGATTTTTCCAGCGACTTGTACAGCATCTGTATGTAAAATGGCACCAGCGGATTTGACGATCTGCGCAATTTTATCCATGGGAAAGACCACGCCCGTCTCATTATTCGCCCACATGATACTGACGAGCGTTGGACCGCCATCCTTAAGAACTTCACGAAGAGCATCAAGTTCAAGCTGCCCCACGCTGTCGACTGGAATTTCAATTTCATGATGACCCTTGTCGCGTAAGCGGCGGCAGGGACCTAATACTGCAGGATGCTCCACGCGGGAGGTAATGATCTTTGCTTGGGTCCCTAGTACGTCCGCCGCACCCTGAATCGCCATATTGTCGCTCTCTGTCCCGCAACTGGTGAAGACGATTTCCGAGGGATCCGCATGGATGAACGTGGCGATACGCTCACGTGCAGACTGCACAAACTTTGCAACCTGTCCGCCGAAGGCGTGCATACTGGACGGGTTGCCATAAAACTCACTTAAAAAAGGCAACATCGCATCCCTGACTTCAGGCGCCACACAGGTCGTTGCATTATTATCAAAATAAATAGTATTCATAGTGTCTTCCAATAAAATTAAAATATAGCAAAATAACAGAGGATTAGGAAGCACGGAAAATGGCTGGCAACGGTACACCCCAAAATCGGAAATTGGGGATGGAAGTAGGCGGAAAAACGTGTTACGCTATTAACCGTACAGATCGATCTGTTTTTATCTAGGCAATTGTTGCAATATGAAATTATTGGTGGCTACGCGGAACAAACATAAGCTTGAGGAAATACGTCAAATTTTCTCCTTGCCGGGATTGACAATGCTGGCAGCGGATGAAGTCGACGGAATTCCTGCTGACGTGGTAGAGGATGCGGACACATTTGAAGGGAACGCTTTAAAAAAGGCGCGTGAATTAGGTGCTGCTTCGGG
This sequence comes from bacterium, assembly GCA_037133395.1. GTDB lineage: Bacteria > Verrucomicrobiota > Kiritimatiellia > RFP12 > UBA1067 > CAIZQW01. The sequence continues at coordinate 24,897 of JBAXOG010000046.1, forward strand.
ACTGTGGACGCTTGCGGATGATTCGGGGCTTGAGGTTGATGCGCTGAACAATGCTCCAGGTGTTTATTCTGCACGTTATGCGGGAGAGTCGTGCAGTTATCCAGCGAATAATGCAAAATTGTTGCATGAATTGAAGGGCATAAGTAATCGTCGGGCGCGTTTTCGTTGTGTGATAGCACTACATGCGCCAGATGGACGCGAGTGGACAGTTGAAGGCTGTTGCGAGGGAAGCATCAGTGAAAACGGTCAAGGAACAAACGGGTTTGGTTATGATCCGCTCTTTGTTCCGGTTGGTTATTCGCAGACGTTTGCAGAACTGGACGGTTTTACCAAAAATAGCCTGTCGCATCGTGGTCATGCCTTGCGAAAGGCGGCGAGTGAATGGAAATCGATACTTTCGGCGTAAGAGTGAAGGAGGCAAGATGGACGAACAGACGGATGGAGAACTTTCACGAATTGAATTGAAGTTGGAACAGGAAAAGCTAAAAATCGAACATGAACGCCTTGCCTTAGAGCGCGAACGGCTTGAAGCGGCGCGTGAACGAATGAGCGATGCATCGAATATGCAAGTGAATCGTGAAGGACAAGCGTCGGTTCGCTTGTCGACAGTTGCGTTGTCAGCTATTATTTGTCTTTTGGTGGGTGGTATTTTAGGCGCACTGTCCATGTCTATCCAACACGACCGCCGTGGGGTTGCACGTTTGCAAGAAGTGATGAAGACGCTGAATGCGGTTGAAGAAGAAGCCCGGATTGCAGAGGTCACGCCGGCGAGTAACCCGACAAATGCGGTAGTTGCCGTGGTTCCACGTCCGGCCCCGCTTCCGCAGCCCACATGGGTTCGAACCATCAAGGCTAAAAGGGGTGGCGAATCGGGTATTTCCTTGATTGTGGTTCAATAGAAATGAGCTCTTTTTTCAAAGCTTATGATATGCGTGGCGTGTTCGGGGTTGATTTCGACCTCGACACTGTTTATCGTGTTGGACGCTGGTTACCAGTTGTCCTGGATGCTCATCGTGTGCTGGTGGGTCGGGATGCGCGGTTGACCTCTGATGCGATACGAGATGCCTTGTGCCGTGGGCTAGTCGAGTCGGGATGTGCCGTCGATGACATGGGGCAGTCAACGACCCCGATGGTTTACTTTTTTACAGCCGAGAAGAGCTATGACGCGTCTATTCAAATTACGGCATCGCACAACCCCTCGAATTACAATGGTATGAAGGTTTCGCGTGCGAAGGCTGTCCCCGTCGGATATGATTCGGGTCTTGGAGAACTGGAAACGCGAGTGACGAGTGGCTGCTTGCCTCCAGCTCAAGCAGGCGGTTCCTGTTCGGCTGTACGCTATCGCGACGAATTTGTGGAGTGGTTGCGAAAACATAAGCCAGATTTGTCTGGATTGAGGTATGCTGTAGATTGTTCGGATGGCATGGCTGGCTTGATTATGAGGGATGTACTTGGGGAAGAGGCTATTTATTTGAATGAACAGCCAGATGGGCGATTCCCGCATCATGCTCCAAATCCGTTAGAGATCGAGAACTGTGAACAGCTCATGCAAGTTGTGAAAAGTCAGGGGCTAGAGGTCGGCGTAATTTTTGACGGTGATGCCGACCGCGTGATGTTTGTAGATGAGAAAGGCGCATTCATTCAGCCGGACTATCTGATCGCTGTCATCGCACAGCAGTTGCTGCGACATGAGTCCAAGGGGGCGATTGTCATTCATGACATTCGGACTTCTAGGGGTGTGATTGAGGCTCTCATTCGAATGGGAGCAACGCCAGTGATGGGCAAGGTAGGGCATGCGTTTGCGAAGAAGCGTTTGCGTGAGTTAGGCGCGGTCGTTGGTGGAGAGTTGGCTGGACATTATTATTTCCGTGATTTTTTCTGTTGTGATTCAGGGGAATTCGCTGCGCTGATCGTATTAGGTGCACTTGCAGAAGCAAAAGTACGCGGTGTAACTCTGAGTCAATTGATTGAGCCTCTCCGCTGTTATGCAAATTCCGGCGAGATTAATTTCAGAGTTGAAAAGAAGGATGAAGCGATTGCAGCCGTACGCCAAGCACTTGAACCCTTTGGACCTACAACGGCATTTTATGATTTTGATGGTATTCGTGTTGAATATGCTGGGTGGTGGCTTAACGTCCGAAAATCTAATACCGAACCTTATTTGAGACTAATCGTCGAGGCCCGCGATGATGTGATGTTGAAGACCAAGCTCGCACTGTTGCGACAAACGTTGGAACCCTTTTTTATGACAGGCCTGAAGCATGCTTGAAGTCAAGGATATATCGTTCTCGTATGGTGTCCGTGAAACACTGGGCAATATTACGTTTGATGTTGCCTCAGGTGAAATTGTAGCTGTAGTGGGTGCGAATGGCGCTGGGAAAACGACGCTCCTTCGCTTGTTGTCTTGTTTGCTGATGCAAGATTCGGGGCATACGCTAATCGATGGTATTGATTCTGTGGTTCGTCCGATTGCCTATCGGTCAAAAATAGGATTTTTATCGGAGAAATGTCCCCTTTACGACGAGATGACGGTTGAGGAATATTTGACGTACCGATTAAAAATCAAAGGGGAACGCCAGTTGCGCGTCCGCCGTCGGCTGGAGGAGGTGTTGGCACTGTGCAGGCTCGACGAGCACCGGAAGACGGTCATACGTCTCTTATCGTATGGCTACCGTAAGCGTGTTGGACTGGCTGACGTGCTGACAACGCATCCGGGCGTGTTGTTGCTGGACGATCCATTGGCTGGGATGGATCTTCCACAGCGAAAACAAGTTGCAGAAGTGCTGACATCTGTTTCGGGCCGGTCCTTGATTGTGATCGCTGGACATGAAATTACGTTCTTGTTGGAATGGTGTACACGGTTTCTGGTGTTGTACCGGGGACGAATTGTCGGGATGCATCGTGTTCGCGACTATGAGCGGGATGTCTTGCTGAAGAAGTTAGAGCAGCAAATCATGTTCGGTAAAGAAGAGGGAGGCCTGCCATGAGTGCACTTCAAGTTACGTGGTTGCGTGAGGTCCGGACATTCAGGAGGTCTTTTGCCGGTTATTTGCCAATCATCTTGTTTCTGTCAGTGGTGGGATGGTCATTTGTGATGGTGCTTCGTAAAAGTGATGGGGGCGTATTGCAGATCCAGACGATTTGGGGGATGGCGGTTTCGCCTTGGGTGCCGGTATTATGTTCAGTGCTGACGATGCGTCTCTTTGCTGAGGAACGTTCGACTGGAATGATTGACCTGCTACTCTCGGTTCCTGTCCGCGAACGCGAGCTGGTTTTGGGTAAATATCTAGCTGCGTGGACCATGACCTTTCTTGCTGTGACAACGAGTCTGGCGACCCCACTTGTGGTATTGCCATGGATAGCTCCAGCCTTGAAAAGTGCACTGCATCCTGCCGCCTTCGTCTTGACGTGGCTGATTTTGATGTTACAAAGCTCGCTATGGTGTGCAGTAGGCACAATGGTTTCCGTCTGTTTTCGAAATCAAACCTTGGCTGCAGTAGTGTCGATTTTGGTCTGTGGCGGAATTCCTCTTGCCTTCTATGCTGTTATCCTGGCCTGGATGCCGGAATTTCGCCTGAATGCCGCTTGGATGCCGCTCATTACAAATGTCTATGATTTTTCGACAGGGCTCGTCTCGTCATTTGCTTTGTCTGTTTATGTGGTATTGACGTGGGTCAGTCTGTTTATTTGTTCTAAATTGCTCGCGCTATTAAGGCTTTGATCTTCGCCAAAGAATATGATGTGAATCATGAGTGCACGTGAAAAGAAGAAGAATCCAGTAAAGGTAAACCGCCGCCAATTACGACTGACGGCCCTGTTTACAATTGTGCTTAGCGTAATTTTTTCTAGTTTATTGCTGGCGCTTTCAGCTCACTTGGACTTCTCCAAGGAGTTGTCGATCAGCGGTGTCCGCATGGTTTCAGAGCGTACGCGCAAGATGTTGGTGGAGACCCAAGGGAGTGTTAAGATTTCTTGTTTTATGGAAAGACGTAACAAAATGTTTAGGCCTGTTACGCGCTTGCTGAAAGGCCTTCAACAAGCGTCCCAAAGCGTTGCAGGTGCAAACATTCAAATTGAATATGTTGACCCACGCTGGGATTTGGTTCGCGCGGGACAAGTAACGTCGTATGGCGTTCCCATGAATGCGCTTCTTTTTGAGCGGCAACGTCGACGTGTTATTGTTACGCTTGACGAGATGATGTCTCAGCGTCAGGGTAAACAAGGGCAAGGGGTTTCCATGCGTGAGACACGTCAAGGCGCTGAAGGTGTCTTTCAAGGCGAAATGGTATGCGCTGCTGCTATTTCGAGATTGGCTCAGCCACACGAGCGCCCTATTGTGTATTGGCTACAAGGGCATGGGGAAGGACGTCATGATGATTATGACACTCTACGCGGATTTTCTGATATTGCACGGATAATGACGCGCGATGGATATGAGGTTAGACCTTTGGTTCTCGCTGGACGAAACAGCCTTCCAGAGGATTGTCGAGTATTATTGATTGCTGGCGCATCCCGTATACTTGCATCGGAAGAACGTATGATGATTGCGTCTTTTTTGCAAAGCGGGGGAAGAATGCTCTATATGGTTTTTCCGCGACAAAAGAGTGGCTTGGAAGCTATTTTACAAGAATGGGGTATTCGAGTGACCTCGTTTGTGGCCACAAGTCCGCGTACTTTATCGGGACAAGATATTTTGGTAAATACGTTTGCGAGTCATCCAACGACGTTGGATTTAGGAAACGCCTCCGTGGTCTTTGGCAGTCCAGTTTGCTTGGAAACGATTGCAGGTCCTCTGTCAGGTGAGGGTGAGCGGCCGCAGGTTACCGCATTGGCATGGACTGACGAGCAGGGGTGGGGAGAATCAGACCCAGACATGTTACCGCGGCAATTTAATCCGCAACGTGGCGAGTTGAAGGGGCCTGTCACGATTGTCGCGTTGGCCGAGCGCGGGGCCCTTGTTGCCAAAGATGTGGCCTATACAGCCACGCGTATTTGCGTGATTGGCGAGACTGATTTTGTGATGAACGGGACCTTGGGACATCGGGCGAATGCAAATCGAGATTTTTTTATGAACATTCTCGCTTGGTTATCGGGTATTGATTCAGTCACTGCTTCATCCTTAGGAGGAGACGCAATGTTGGTGACAGGATTTGAACGCAGGGACTGGTATGTTCTGATGGGGTGGGCGATCGCCGGAGTTCCTCTCATTTTAGTGGTGACAGGTTGTTTCGTCTTTAAGGTTATACGGTGGTAGTATGGGTAATCGGCGTGTAATATTATTATTGATGCTTGGAATTCTGATCTGCAGTGTGTTGCTGCTGAATTCCGCTGTGTTGGTGGGCTGGTCTTCGGCTAGTGCTGTGCCAGAAGCGGACACATTGGTTGCCCGCTCGCTAGACACAGCGCAGAAGCTGACGATTGAACGCGGCACCCTGTATGCTGGGCTTCGACGGCACGGAAATGATGGTCCGTGGGAGCTCTATTCGCCCTTTCCTTCGCGTGTCGACCAGTCGGTTATCTCGCGGATGCTGGATGCTATTGAACATACGCGGGTGACGGACAGAATCCGATCCTCTGAAATGCGACGTAGAGAATTGTCGTTAAAAGATTTTGGCTTTGCTCCTGCTGCCGTTTGTATCTCTCTTCAAGAAGGTGAACGAACAGATACGATTTTCATTGGTGCAACTGCGCCGGCAGGTAAAGAGGTTTATGTCAGGGTTGCTGCAGCGGCTGATCAGGTTATGAGCGTATCTTCTGAATTGATGGACAGTGTTCCGAAGACCCTTGATGAAATCCGATCACGAGATATTGTTTCTTATGATCGTTCCCGCGTACGCATCTTGGAAGTTAAGGCACAAGGTAAGCCCTTTATTCGGTTGTCTAAGGAGAGCGGCGCTTGGCGCTTAACACAACCGTCTGAGGCTCCAGCTGATGACCGGAAGGTGAAGGAGATGTTGGATGCACTTTACGCAATGAAGGCCTCTCAGTTTGTGTGGCCTTCTGCGGCGCGAGCGGAAGATGCGGCGATTTCCGAATCAGCCTTGAAAACACGCCTTGAGGTATATGGTCTTGGCGCGGATATGCTTGTACAGATTTCTGTACAAGAGTCCGCCGTTACCGAACCTTCGCGTCTCGTTATTGGCAATGCAGCAGAGGGGAGTGAAGGTTTTCGTTATGTGTTGATGCCGGGAGGTCAAGCGATTGCGACGATCTCTAATTCTGTTGTTGCCGCATTCCAATGCATGCCGGCAGATTTGCGAGACATGCGGTTATTTTTTGAACGGCCGGATAAGGTTGGTCGGTTGGAAATAGCAGTGGAAGGTTCATTGTTTGTGTTAACGCAGCAGAATGGAATATGGCAGATGGTGTCACCTATTACTGGGCGAGCGGATCAAGTGTTTGTGATGGAGACGATTGAACAACTGCTTCGGTTGAATGCCGTTGAAATCCTGACGACAACGAATGCGTTAAGCTCAACTCCTGTTCCGTCTGCAGAGGCTTCAGAGGGTACGAGCCGTATTGAGGTTGTAACAGAAGACGGTACGAGTTCGAAGCTTCTTTTTACGCCTGAATATGTGGGGGGAAAAGCCTATTATTTGGTTAGCATAGCTCATGCGACGATGAGTTATCGCGTGGAGATGAGTTCTGTGCCAGTGGCAGTGCTTCATGCGACTGCAGCATTGTCTTTTTACGACAGGACTATGCTCTCTTTTACGAATAATACCATCCAGCGAATTAGCACGAAGTTGCCCTCTGGTGTGATAGAGACTATCGTGCGTGAGAAAGAAGGTGCTTGGCGTCTGGATAATACAGCAGGCGTACTCATCACCGATTTGGTAACAGAGCGGCTAGCCCTTTTAGCAAAGCTAATCGCTGATCGTGTAGAGAAATCCTGTGCGATATCGAGCGATGCCGATGCTTATGGGCTTAAGATACCGTGGATGGAAATGAGCATAAGTGTGGATACAGGGGATGCAATACGAAAAACGATTTTTGTGGGCAGTGAAACGTCAGAAGGTGCGCGTTACGCAATGGTACGTGGGCAGGATCTCGTATTTGTTCTCGATGCAAAAACCGTTTCTCTTTTATGTAAATCCCTTGTGCGCACGCCCTAGCCCGAGTTTCCTAGTTATTTAACAGAGCAGTTGTAACATGGTAATCAGTAA
>JBAXOG010000047.1:0-31967 GCA_037133395.1 bacterium
GCTCAGGAAATAAATGTCTGCATCGCCATCCGTGCGGTGAATCCAGTCCGGGATTCCCTCGACATCCGGCGCGATCCCCATCGCACAGAGTTCCGCCTTGGCTTTTTCCGGAGTGGTGATTCGCGCCCCGGCGGCGGCCAATGCATCCACCTTGCGCTGAACGGCCTCGGAGAGCTTGGGCTTTGGCAGCACCAGAATACGGTAGCTCATGCCGCTGGGGAGTTGGATACGCCCCTCCTTGCAACTCGCCGTCAAGAGAACCTCCTCGTTGATCACGTCGTAGTCATACTCCGGCAGAATCTTTGCTGGATCGTCCTGCTTGAGTCGGGCGATGTTCGGCACATGGTTGCCGTAGTAATACAGCACGTCTCCAACGAACCGCCCACGCTGCAAGAGCGCCTGGCTACGGTTGAGATAGCTGACGAAGGCGGGAGCCTGTTTGGCCCACGTGATCTGAGGGTTGAAGTGCGTGCCGGCGAAATACTCCTGCCCCGGCATCCCCATCTCCTTGGGCGAGCAGGTGAACGCATGCCAGAAAACCAGGTTCAACCCGGCGCACGCCTCGTGGTCGAAACTGGGTTTCTGCATGTTCCAGAGCGTATCGTTCCATTGTGGGCCGATGGAGGTGAAGCCTTCGGCGCACACCACCGGCTGGCCGTAGATATGGGCGGCGCTGGCCGCCTGTTTGACGAAGAACCTCGCACCGTCCGTGGGCCGATGCGGCGACGGCACCCAGAACTCGCTCATCGGCCACGCGCTGCGGCCGTAGCACATCAGACCGTCCAGCGAAGCGGTATGCGGTCCGGCTGATTCGGGCTGGATGCCCATGCCATGCTTACGGGCCAGCGCGGCCATCGTGCCGTAATGATTGTCAGCCACACAGTCGGCCATCGTGCGCCGGAAATCCGCCAAAAACTTATTGCTCGCCTCGCGGCTGTTGACGATCCTGCCTGCGATTACGGGCAACCACGGCCGCAGCTCATAGCCCCGGCGTTTCTGGAACTCTTCCGGCAGACGCGCGGTCCAGTTCACGCCACCCAGCTCCCAACTGTCGGTCTGGACCATCTTCCAGCTCTTGCCGCACAGCGGTCCGGCATCCGTGATGATCGGATCAACGACCTCGTGCCAATACCAGCGCAAGGCATCGGCATCGAGGTAATCCAGTACCAACCCTTTCCACGCACCGCTGGCCGTCGAGACCGCGTGCCCGTTATTGGTGTAGCCAAACCGCAGAACCACCCACTTCCCCTCCGGGGCCTCCCACAGCAGGCGATCGGACTTTGCATCAAACATGCCGGTCAGATCCAGCACCTCGCCGGTCCGCGTCGCCTCTTCGCCCGGCGTGGCCGGAATGTCCTCCAGCAAGGGGGTGCAATCCGTTGCGCTCCCACCCAACTCCTTGAAGGCGCTTTTCTCCTTCAATTGCCGGATCGGCGCGTGCGGAGGGCCGTCCTTCTGCAGGAAGGCCAACACGAACGTATCTCGATAGAAATTGACGCGCCCCGAGGATTTGGGCTTGACCAGAACCGTGTCGATCTTCGCTGGACCGGTCACCACTGTTTCCGACCAGGTCATCACTTTCGCCGCTTTGTCCGGCGTAACCATCGGTCCACCCAGGTTCCAGCCGCTCTGAATGTTCAGACCCAATTCAAGCCCCAGCCGGTCCGCCTCCTTCAACGCGTGAGTAAACAACGCCCGCCATTCGGGACTGCCAAACAAAGGACCCGTTGGCACGGATGCGTGCCCTCCTTGCGTAGCACCACCCGCGTCAAAAACAAGCCCGCCCCCCATACCGATCTGCTTCATCCATTCCAGATCCTTGGTGATCGCCTCCTTGGTCACATTGCCGTTGAGCCACCACCAGTAGGCGCGCAGCCGCGCCTGGAACGGCGGATTCTGAAACGCCTCGTCGAGGGCATTTCCTGATCCGTTTGCCTGGACCGCCGAGACAAAGAATGCAATGACTGCACAACGCACCGACAACTTCGCCAGGAATCTCTTCATAAACCTGCTTTCTTTTTCATTCCTCAGTTGGACGCCGAACCGGCGATATTGACGAGTTGGACCAGACACTGGCTTGCGGCAGGGGCTTTTCGGCCCGTGACGGTCACCACCACAGTATGTTTTTCCGAGGACAGATTTTTGGCAACCATGGTCTTTACGTTCCATTCGACCGTCTTTGAGTAGGTATCGATTTCCGGAATCGCCGCCGGTTTGCCGTCGATGGTCACCGCTGCTATGCCGCAGTCGGGCCCGTGTTTGAATACCAGTTCGATAGTCGTGCCAGCGACTTCCTTGCTTGCCGTATCCCCCCTATCGGCTGTGAACCAGAGGGACTTTCCGAATTGACCTCCGCCCTGGCGTTTAGTCCATCGGGGACAGAACGTGACGGACTCATCGGTGAACGGCTTGAGCACCTCGATGGCGTTAGGTTTTTCAAGGAATTCCTTGGGTACCTTTGCAGAAGGCACGAATCCAGCCTTTCTGGCGATCTCAGCCGCGTCGCCCGTGAATCCTTCCGGATTGAGTATGGCTGCGAGCTCCGAGGGGAGAAAACAGGTGCCATCAGGGTAGAGATTACCTTGGAAAGGAATTCCGGGGTAACGGGTTTTTTCCTCTGCAAATTGGGTACTCCCGATCATCAATTCCCAAAAACACCAGCCGACCTTCTCACGGGAAATCACCGGCAACGCCTTTTCGGCCCGTTGCCTGGGTCTGGCAAGGAACTCGTTGATGATAACCGGTTTGTTCAGCAATTTCCCCATCTCCTTGAGCTTCCCGAGGTTGTGCTCCAACCCCTTCGGATCGGCGTAGCAATGCATTATCAGCACATCGGAAAGATCAGCGGCAATTTCAATGTTATTCGGATAAGCCCACCCGATGCCGAGCGGCTGGACTGGTTTTTCATCCTTCACCCGCTTGAGGGCGCGACGGACAAACTCTACGATCTTGTCTTTACCCTCGGGATTTCGCCAATTGAAGCCGCTCGATTCCGGCTCGTTCATCACGTCCCACATGACGACCCGCTTGTCGTCGCGGTGCTTGCCGACCACGGCTACGATGAACTTCTCCATCGTTGGCCAGTCCTTGTCGCCCAGTCGTGGAAAACCCGGCGATGGAATCCAGTTCTTGCCCTTGTAGTTGTTCACATCCACCTCCTGTGGATCCAAGCAGGAGTCGAAGATGACAGGCATCACCTTAATCCCGTGCTTGTCGGCGAGGGTGAGGAAGTTCTCGAAATCGGCCAGGAATTTCTCCGGCTGCTTTTCAAACACCGCCACATTCAAAAACACCCGCACGGTGTTGAGCTTGAGCCATTCGGCATAGCCCAGTTCCCGATCGATCACAGCCGAGTCATACTCCATCCATTGTTGGATGTCGTTCCTGGCATAGGAGGGGACGTAGTTCGCCCCACGCATCCAGCTCAGGTCGTCGGATGCGGCACGCAGCGAGGCCAGAGGCAGCAGGATGGCTGCAAGGAGGGTGAGTGCCCGAGTCCGAGTGGGTTTCATGGTTGTTCCTGTGGGTTTCATGGTTGTTCCTTTTGTGGTTGCGATATTCCTCACGGTTGCGACGAGCCGGTGATATTGACGAGTTGGACAAGCCCCTTGCGTACGCCAGGCGCATCAAAGACCAGTCCGCTGCCCATGCCGATCTGCTTCATCCATTCCAGATCCTTGGTGATCGTTTCCTTGGTGACATTGCCGTTGAGCCACCACCAGTAGGCGCGCAACCGCGCCTGTTGCGGCGGATTCTGAAACACCTCGTCGAGCGCATTCTCTGCTCCGCTCCCGTGAGCCGCCGGGACGCAAAATGCGGTGACAGCACAACACACAAACAACGCCAATAAGATTGCAGGACTTCGTTTCATAGTTTTTTGAGTAACCAGGGGACTTTCATGATTTTTAGGATGAACTTTGTTTTCTCCGTTTCCGTCTGCTTTCGCGCCGGTACCACACTGTTTTGAATCGTTACGGCTTAGCCTCAATGGTTGCGGCTGTTTGCAAGGACACCGGCCCGATCAGGCCCGATTCGAGAAGCGGCGTGTCGCGGTTGTAGAACTTCCAAGTCGTGAAGGTGTAGCGGCCCTTCTGCGGACGCGGCCCGCCCGTCCACACCCAATCCGGGATATGTTTGATCCCCTGCCCGCCTGGATCATTGCTCTGGCGGCGCGGCGGCATCCATTCGCAGTCGTCCGGTTGCTGCTCATCGCCCACCATGCGGTTCACCCAGAGGTTGGTCACTTTGATCTCCAGTCGGTTGAGGCCCGGCTTGAGCAGGCGGGTCACATCCAGGCGGAACGGCGGTTTCCATAAAATCCCGGCGGCTTGGCCATTAAGCATCACCACTGCAAGATTCTTGACCTTGCCGAGATCGAGATAGTTGATCAGGTTGGAGCCTAACCGATCCTTGGGCATGTCGAAATCGCGCCCATAGGTGGCCGTCCCGGAGAAGTAGCGGATGCCGGCATCCGTGTTTGCCGTCCATGAGCCAACCTCCATCTGGGCCTCGGCGGGCGCGCCCCAACCTGCGGGGAACTTCACCTGCCACGGGCCGTTGAACGCGATCGGCGCCGGGATATCACGCAACTCAGCTTTGGCCGTGCGCCCTGAGCCGAGCTTCAGCTCGTAAATACCGGCCTTGTCCGTTTCAATTCCAACCGTATCACCACGCCGCCAGACAATCTCCTCTGAGCAGTTTTGGCCATCGCGAGTAATGGATTGGACGGCGTCGGCCTGACCGGATCGGAAGACGACGAACATCGAACCGAACGGCGTGAAGTTGAGCGGCATGATCGTGCGGCCCGCTTCCACCCGCCAGACCGCCGCCAGCGCGACTTTTCCGGTTTCCGGATTCCACATCTCGGGAATCTTATCACCGACCCGGAAGGTCAGCTCCGCAGCCATCGACGCGGCCACCTGGCTGGCGACGAAATAGATCTCACGATCACCCTCACGGCGATGGATCCAGGCCACGGCCGCGTCGTTTGAGCGCGCCCCGCAGAGGGTATTATCGAGGCCGCCCCAGAGCTGGGCTGGGCCGCCATCGGTGCGGGTCTCGACATCGGGCACCACCTGTAATTCCCGCAGCACCCCGCGCAGTTCCTGCGACCATTCCATGGTTTTGGGGGAATTACCATAGAACTGCTTTGGGGGGCGGTTTTTCATCACCCAGTCGTTCTCCGGATCACGTTGCTCTGTGCCTGTGGGGATCCAGCACAACCGGCCTTTACCGCAACGGTTTTCCTTGACCGTCTTGCCGTCACACGCGCCCCAGAGCTCCGCCGCCAGGGCTTCCACCTGCCGATCACAGGCCGGGTAATCCTGCAACCCGGCAGCGCGGGTTGGACGGTCGGAACAGACCACCGTCCCTCCCTCCTTGACCAAGGCAAGGAGTTTGCGCAAGAACTCGGGACTTACCCCGGAGGCAGTCGGCGGCAATACCAGGACCCGGTAGCCGACATCCGAATGAGGCAGGACGAAACGACCGTCCTTGAACTCGGCCTGCATGAATGTCTCCTCCGCACAGAAATCATAATTGTACAGTTTGTGAAGTCCGCTGGGCACGGTGTTGTTCCAATTCTGTGAGGGGAAAACAAAGACGATATCCGCGACCGACCGTCCTTGTTGCAACATGAACTGGCAACGGGAGAGGTAATCAACCCACGCCCGTCCCGATTCCCACCAAGTCTGGCCGGGATTTAACATGGTACCCCAGTATCCCAGGCCCATGCCCGGCTTCACCTTGTCGCCCCACGGCTCCAGGGTCGAGCCATGCATGGTTATCTTGTTGACCCCGTGACAGAACGCCAAATCGCCGATGCGTTTGATCGCGTAGGGATCGATGGACCACGCCCCGTCGCTCCAGCGACCGGTGAACGTTTCCGCACCGACCATTTTCCGGCCGTAGGTCGTGGCAGCGCTGGCGGCCCAGCGGAGGGTCTCGATACAGTCGCCACTGGCCCAGACCTCGCCCATCGGGCGGGCCGTCCGACCATCAGAACGAACCGGATCGAAGGGGCCGAAATACCCCTCAGTCATAAACGTCATGCCTTTCTCAGCGCAGAGATCGGTCAGATAGCTGAAGAAGTTATCGGCAAAAAGGTCCGTCTGGGTCAGTTTCAGATCATATTCAAAACGCGCACTGAGGCTTTTCGCACCGAACTTGGGGCCACCCTTGTACCCGACCAGCCACGGCACCGGGTCATATCCGCGCCGGGCTTGAAACTCCTTGCGGAAATTAGCCGACCATTCGGGATGGCCGACCTCCCAACTGTCGGCCTCCATGCCCAGGATGGTTTTTCCCGCCAGATGTGGCGAGTCCTTGATAAACCGTCCGACCATGCCGTCGAATATTGCCTGGTTGGCATCGCGACTGAGCTTGTCGCATTCGAGGCCTCTGCCACCCACCGGCGCCACGCGATTGTAGGCCTTGGCATTTTTTATCCCCAAACGGCGGATGGTCCATTCACCCTGGGGCACGTCCCACGTGAGCACATCACCCTGGAGGCGACTGGTCAGATCGACGATCTCCCCGACCTGAAGTTCTTTCTTCCCTTTCTGCAAAGCGACGATGGCCACGTCATGTGTAAAATCCCTTCCACCTGGAGGCGGCAAGATCAGCTCACCATAGGGTCCCCGGCGTTCTATCCCGATCCGGCCGTCCACCAGTCCACGCAACGACCAATCCCCGTTTTCCACCGAATCCTTAGATGTAACTTTGCCATTGAGCGCCACATTCCGTCCACCGGCGAAGACCTGCAGTTGGTTCAGTCCAAAACAATACGGCCGTGGGTTGTTGGGTTGCTTCCACAACTGCGTGGCGGTGACGCGGACGTAGCGAGCCTTGGCGCCTTTGCCGTCGGTGATCACCGCGTCCGTACCAGGGTTCGGCATGTCCTGGGCCGTGCGGTCCAGCAGCGGGGTAGGAGCCGCAAAGGACGGATCGGCCGCAAGTTCTACTTTGAATCGAACAGGAAATCCAAACCCCTTCAAGCCCGCCTGATCGAGGGTGTGCATCACAACCTGCTCGATAGGGTATTCCTGTCCAAGATCAATCTGTACCCATTTCGTTTCATTGCTGGCCACCGATGTCGATTGATAGCCCAGCAGGCCGGTCTCGGATTTTTTCTGCAGAAGGTAGGCGGAGCGCGGTGCCGGTCCGGTAACGCTGATTTCGCTGAAGTCAAGGTGTTGCACCGCCTGTTCCGGCGTGATCCACGGTCCGCCACTGTGACACCAACCGGGGCCACACTGGGAAATCAAGGTCAACCCCAGCCGATTGGCTTCCTCGGCGGCGAATTTCCAATGCTCAAAAAACTCCGGGCTCATGCACTTCACCGGATTGGGCATCTTATGGGTGGGATTGAACCCGCAATCCACGTCGCCGCACAGCATGATCAACGCGCCGGAAAAGCCGTTCCGCTTCATGGCCTCCAGATTATGCGTGATCCCTTCCTTGGACACCAGGTCGTGCATCCAATTCCAGAACAGTTCCGGACGCGCAGACGGCGGTGGCGATTGGAAGCCCTCACGCAATGCATCCCCAGCCACGCTGGTGGCGCATGGGACATTCATCAAGGCCAGGAGTAACAGGGCTAAGCTAGTTAACGATTGTCGAGTAGGCATAACATGGTTCCTTAAGATTTGTTTCATGGTTGAGATTCCTTCTTGTTTGATAGCAGTTGGATGGGACCGAGCAGCCCCGATTCAAGCAACGGCGAGTCTTTTGTGTAAGGACTCCACGTCGTGAAGGTGATCCGTTTTTCCTTCGGCAAGGAAGCGTCGCCGGCCAGCCGGTTTGGCCAAAGATTGGCCACGCTGATCTCGAGCGTGTTCACTCCCTGCTGAACGGCGGAGGTGATTTCGACGCGGTTCGGCGGTGTCCAGACGATGCCGCAGTCGCGCCCGTTGAGCTTCACCCGTGCCATTACCGCGATCTTGCCCAGATCAAGGTAGATGCGCTGGCCGGAGCCCGCTTTCTGAAGAGTGATCTCTTTCCGGTACGTTGCCGTGCCGGAGTAGAACTTGATCCCCTCTTCGGAATTCTGGCTCCAGTCGGCAAGTTCGGCGAACGTCACCGGTTTTTCAGGGCCGCCCCGCTTGGGATCAAAGCTCACCTCCCACGGACCGGTCAATTCGGCCACCGGCTTCAGTTCCGGGAAGTTCTTTCCAGAAGCGCGTTTGCCTTGCCGGAACACGACAAAGAAACTCTGCGAAGGTTCAAAGCGCAATGGCACCAGCGTTCGTCCTGCCTCCTCGCGAAACTCCGGCAGCGCGCGTTGTTCGCCTGTCACCGGGTCCCACAACTCCGGCGTACAGCCACTCACCCGGAACCAGCACTCGGCGGTCACTGGCGCCGCGGTGCGGTTGCCGACGAAATAAATCTCGGCGTCCTTCTCCTGCCGGTGGATATAACGCAGATCCGCGTTGGATTCAAAATCCGGCAAGACATTGAGCTTTGCCAGAATTTGCGCGGTCGTTTCGTAGCTCGGATAACTGTCGGGGAACTTCGCCGCCGGACGGGCCGGTTTGGCCTTTGCCGGCGCGCCCACCGATTTGGGTTCTGGCGTGTCTGGGATAACCCGGCCGCTGCTCCAGATTTCGGCAGCCATTTTCTGCACCTCGGCGTCGCATTGCGGATAGTTTTCAAGACTCGGTGATTGTTTCGGCGGTGTGCCGACGATGGTGGCGCCGGTATCCACCAATTGCTGAATTTTTCGCAACAAGGCCAGGGTCATCGTGTCGTGTCGGGGCAGGATCAAGAGCCGGTAACTCATGCCGTCGGGGAACACAATCCGGCCGTTTTTCACCGAGGCCCGTTCGATGAGCGCGTCCGGGGCGCAACCGTCGAAATTGTAGCCGCGCTTGTCGGGGAATTCGGAAAGCGTGGCGGAGGTGGGCGGACGGAAAACATTCGGGGCGCCCTCGGCATCCAGGTAAAGGATATCGGCTACCGGCAAGCCAGTACGCAGCAAGGTTTGGCAACGCGAGAGATAGGTGTGATACCCGGGAGCCATCTCCCACCAGGTTTGGGTTCGGTCCCAGTGGACCCCATAGGTGCGGAATGTCATTCCGGGGAATCGGTCCAGCCATGGCTGATGGCAATAGCGATGAAAAACAAAGCGATTGACGCCCGCGCACAAAGCCCAATCGCCCTGCTGCTTCATCACCCCAGGATACTGGCGCCACCCGTCACTGACCGATGTGAACGCTTCCGCACCGATGATCGGCCGCCCCATGGTGTGCCCGATCGAGACCGCTTCGAATACGCTGAACTCGGTGCTGAATCCGTAGCCTTTTGACCAGAACTCGCCCATCGGCACATCCGCTGCGGCGCCGAGCGCGAGGTCGCCGGCCGGGTTGAGGTCGTACGGTTCAACCGAAAAAGCCAGCCCGTTCTTGCGGCCCAGTTCTTTCAGGCCGCCGGCGTGGTTTTCAACGACCAACTCCTGCGCTGTCCGCCGCAAGTCCCAGAGGAACCGTTCGGAGACCGCAACGCTGTCCACCACCCGGCCCAGCATCACCGGCAGGAAGCGGAGCAAATCATAACCGCGCCGGGCGCGGAACTCGTCCCGGAATTTTTCCGACCAGTTCTGCGCGCTCATTTCCCAACTGTCGAAATGCATCGTCGTCAGTCCACGGCCCGGCCGCTTCGGTTGGCTGGCAAAGACGCCGACGAACGAGGCGAAATGCTCGTCAAGGCCGGCCCTGTCGAACTTGTCGGTCTCAAATCCCAGTCCCGAGGCCGGAGCCGGGCGCGTGGTCTGGCCGGTGAGAGTCCGGCCAAAGCGCATGATGGTCCAGTTGCCCGGCGGCACGTCCCACACAAGCCGGTCGTCTTGGAGCTTCAATTCAATGACTTTGTCGCGGGGAATACATTGTTCCGCCGGCAAGATCGTCGGGGCGGCACTCAGGAACGGCTTGACCCCGCTCCTTGAGCTGTACGGGTGGCGCAAGTAGAGCGCCTTCTCATTCACGTCCGGAATCCGGTACTCACCGCCCGGTGTGGGGAACGCGAGCACGACGACATCGCGGTAGAATTCCTTCCAGATTTTGTGGAGTGCGGGTGTCAGCGTTTGTTCGCCGAAGAACGGCGACCGCGGGGACGGCTGCGGCAGTGCGGCATCGAAGTGGCTCGGGCCGGTCACATTGGTTTCGCTGGCCACCAGATGCTGCATTGACTGCTCCGGCTTGACCCATGGTCCACCGCTGCCACACCAGCCAGGGCCAGCAGGAAGAGCGATTTCCAACCCGAGCCGGTCGGCCTCGTTAATGGCATGTTTGATTAATTCACGCCACGGCGCGCTCATGAACTTCACATTTCCCATCGGCATGCCGACATTGACTTCCATGACAAGCGCGCCGCCAATGCCGGCGCGCTGCATGGCTTCCAGGTCGGCGTTGATCCCCTCGCGGGTCAAGTTGCCATCCATGATAAACCAGTACACCCACGGCCGGGCCGAATCCGGCGGTGTGGTGAAATACTTCTCCAACTCATCAGCGTTCACGGTGCTCGTCAGCACCAACAACATCATCAGAAATCTCTTCATAACCCTGCTCTCTTTTGGATGACCAGTCTCACCGGGCCGACCAGACCGGCGGGTAAAGGTTTGCTTTCGGCATTGTAGTAGTTCGCCGGTACCGTGAACGTCTTCCGTGCCGAGGGTCGCGGCTCGTTCTTCAGGAACCACGATGGATAAGCGGTCATGAATTGTCCAGACCAGTTTGGCTTCACACTGAAATCAGCGGGGATCTGCTCGTCACCGATAATCGCGTTGGCCCAGGTATTAATCACCTCGACCTCGAGGACGTTGTTGCCCGCTTTCACCTGCTTGCCGATATCCAGCCGGTAAGGCGCGTACCACAGCACCGTGCGTTCGCCGCCATTAACCCGCACGCTGGCGATGTCGTTCAGCTCGCCCAGATCCAGCACAACACCTTCGTCTTCCCGCAGCGGGTCCAGCGTGAATTCCTTGCGGTACACGGCGGCACCGGAAAAATAACGGACTCGATTTTCTGGATGCTTGCTGAAGTCTATCAACTCAGGAAATTCCAACCTGAACGGCTCGCCCAGCTTGGGCGTGAAGGCCACCTGCCAACTGCCCGTCAGAGGAGTCCGCCTTGTGCCCGTAACTTGCACCTGTTTGGTTTTGCCGTCGGCGTACTTCACCTGCGCATTCAGGTCGATAAGGGCATGAAGAACGGGCTTGCCGTTTTCGGTGGTGACGTACCAGTCCGTACCGGTTTCTTTGGCGGTCACCACGACGGGCTGCGCGCCATTGTTTGCAGCCTTGCGGAAAACAACGAAGACCGATTGCTTTGGCCCCAAGTCCAACTGGACACTGGTTCGACCGTGAGCCTGTTCCCATACCGGTGCGTCCATGACGCTGGCATCCTCGGCCTGCCAGAGCTCGGGTTGTCGTCCGAAAATCCTGAACGACACACGCGCATGCGTGCGTGCGGCAGTCCGATTCACCACAAAATAGATGTCCGCCTCTCCGGAGCGGCGGTGGAGCGCCTTGACATCGGCCGGCGCGATGCAATCTGGTTCGAGCCCTAGGGTCTTGATCGCCACAGCTTCCGACGCAAAGAGATTCTTATCGTAGCGACCGGACTCCCACAGTATCTTTGCGACCGTCTGCACTCGGCTGTCGCACACCGGGTAGTCCTTCAGGCTCGGGGATTTCGTTGGCTTCGTCGGGACCACTATCACGGCTCCGACTTGAACAAGGCTCAGCAGTTTTTCCGCCACCTCGGGGAGCATCGCATCGCCCTTCGATTTGAACTGGAAAGCATCAACGCCGGGAACGGAGAAGTAATAATAACGCCGACCCGAACCGAGAACGATCTGTCCATTTTCAACACGCGTAGTGTCCTTCACAAAATCGTGAGACGTGATGACATCGCACCCGCCGCTCTCCTTGTCGAGGCTCAGGCAGTCCACCACTTCCTCCCCATGCTGCAGCAGGAACTGACAGCGGTTGACATACTTGAAGAACGCCTTGCCCGGCTCGAACCAGGTCTGGAAACGACCGAAATGGACGCCGTAGTGAGAGAAGCTCATGCCAGGCTGATATTTGTCGTCGAAGGGCTGATGGGCCCAATGATGAAGTGTGAAACGATTGACTCCGGTGACGAAGGCGCCGTCGGCCTGGAACTTGAACAAGGAGGGACACTCGTTCCATTTACTTTGGAGGGGGCCACCGGTAAAGGCCTCAGCGCCGATGACCTTGACTCCCGCGGCGCGCGCGCCGGTGATGCTTGCACCCCCACATTCACCCGTGCCCTTTTCAGGATCGAACCAGAAGACCGGCATGGGGATATCGGCTGTTGCTGCGCCCTCGTAAGCATTGAACGGCCCGGCATACGGCTCATACGAAAAAAGAATGTTGTCCGCACGCATCATCTGTTTGGCGGCGATGAAGCAATCGTTGTACATCCGGCTCACGTTCTCACGAAAATCCCACTCGAAGCGCAACGTCTTCTCTTCGCTGTCGATGAACCGACTCTGCGCGTTTCGCGGTACGCCAGTGGTGGGCTTGCCGTTCTGGGCTTCCGCGGGCCAACCGAGCACGGGAGGACCAAACGTCGCCAGCCACGGCACGGGATCATACCCTTTACGCTTCATGAAAACCTCACGGAATGACTGCGTCCAGTTCTGCGGGCCGCACTCGTAACTGTCCACATGCAGACCGTTAAATGAGGTGCCGTAGTATTTGCCGAGATGCTGTTTCAGCGGCTCGATGACACCCTTCTGCCAATGAAAAACGTTGTCCACCACACTCAGCTTATCCACCTCGAGACCTTTGCCGAAACTTGCGTCAACGGGATGCGGATATTTCAACGTCGGCGTTGTCCCCATGCGGTAAACCACCCACGTGCCCTGTGGGACGGTCCAGTCCAGGGTCCCGTCCGGTTTCATCTTCGAGGTCAGCTCCAACACCTGTTCCTGCCGGACCGTCTTATGCTCCGGCACGGCCAGCACCGCGACATCCTCATAGAATTTATCGGAACTCTTCGTGGGCTTGGGCAGCATGATTCCGACGCTCTCCACGCGGCACGTGACCGACGACCAGACCAGCTTGCGCATGTTGCGGCTCTCGTCGATCCAAGGACCTCCTGTGCCAGTGTAACCCGGGCCGTTAAAGAGGCTGATTTTAATACCCAGGCGCTCGGCCTCTGCTGCGGCGTGCTGCAATGCCTCCCAATAATAGGCACCGCGATACTTCCGATCCCGCCACGGCGCATTCTCTACCTTTGAGCCAACGTGCATGATAAGTGCGCCGCCCAAGCCCTCATCACGCATCGCCTCCAGATCCTTCGTGATCCCCTCCTTCGAGATGTCCGTCCCGCTCCAGACCCAGAAGGCCTGCAACCGGGCGGCTTGCGGTGGGTTTTGAAACCCCTGTTCCAAAGCCGAGTCCGCAGGAATCGTCAACTTCCGCTGATACGACGCCACGTCGGCGTAATTCCGTTTCGGGGTTAACCGGCCCGGCTCCTTGAAATCATCAGCTTTGATATAGGGTTGAACACAGGTCATGCACACGATGGCCACAACCCCGGCGAGTGTATTTTTCTTGAGCTGGCTTGTTTTTTTCATTCTTAATCGCACTTTCTTGAATCAAATAGTTTTCGAAAAGTATAAGGATTACCGGAAGATTTCCGGAACGCCACCGGGCCCGATCCACTTCATGCCGGAAACCTCCACCGGTTTTCCCGCGTCTCCGACCATGTTGATCCTGACTTGGCGAGGGTTGCGCAGATTCAAATGCGCCCGGCTGACCACCGGTTCGGCAGGCTCGATCACCAGCACACCGTCGCAAGCGGTTGAAACCTTGCAATTGTAGGCACCCCAAGTTCCGTCGGGGCGCTCAATCACATAAGCGCTGGTGAGGGCCACCTCCTCCAGGGCGATAAAGATTTCATGGACATCGTTCGCGCAACTCCATCCATTGAGCGGGCTGTTGCCACTGACCGGCTCCTGAGCGGGATAGTGGAATGCGGCAATCATCGGAACATAGGTTTCCCCAATAATCCTCTCGACGCGCTTGCCACGCTTGGGATTGGCCGGATCGGGTTCAAGCATCGTAACTTCCCGGTAAGGATCGGGGACAAAGGCCCAACGCAGTTCGCCCGTTTGGCTGTCAATCAACTGGGCGCAACTGCCCATGGCGTTCATCGTCTTGCGCAGCCATTGCTCCTCGCCGGTTAAAAGGTATTGATACCAGAGCCCCGGGATCACCCAGGCGCTCCAGCCATGGGGTGAATTCATCATGTTCTTGGCCCCACCGAGCAAGGTGTCGTATTGAGCCTCCCAGAAACGCAAGGTCGCCCCGTTCATGCGCGAATCAGGGATCAAGAGTTGCTCAAGGCAGCGATGGGCTATGAGCATCTCGCGCGCGGCGTCGGCATATTTCTGTCGTTGCTCCGGATCGGTTTGAAGCAAGGCAAAAAATCCCAGTTGCATCCCCGAACAGGAGATCATCGCGTCTTCGAATGTGTTCTGGCCCTCGGTCTTGAGGTTGTCCTTATGTGCGACCAGGAAATCCATGGCTTTGCGCGCCGATTTGTAATGGCGTTCATAGGTCATCCGATACCGTTCATCAGGGGCGTTCTTCTCCGCCTGTGCAACCAACAGGATCGATTTGGCCGGATAGAAAACCGAGGTGTAATTCACGTAATTGCCGTCGCCCGACTGGCGGCCCCCGCAAAAGCTGGCAAAACCGCTGGCCAGATCCAGCCAGTACGGATCGTGATCGACCCTGTATCGGTAGGACAGAAGGCCGGCCATCTGCGCGGTGTTGGAAAAATGGCGGTAAGCATGAGCAATGTTCTTTACGGTCTTTTTTTCCAGATTCCACTGGCAGGCCAGAATCTCGCGCAAGCGCTGGTCGCTTTGAGGATCGAGTTGCGCATCGGGCAACCGCCAACGGGCCAACACCCCCGTGGTCAGTCCCAGCCACTGTTCCAGATGGCTAGAAGCATACTGTTTGTGTCGCAACGATTCCTTCCGAGCCTGGTTCATGTACCAGGACCAAGGACGTCGGACTGAGAGCGATGCTTCACTTTGATAATTCTTGCCGTTGCTAATAGTCAGCGCGTAAAGTCCGGGCCCAGCCTTGGGCGAATACGCTGACACCCATTCCCCTGGTTTCGTTGGTTTGAAATCGATCTCGGTCTTTTTGCCTTCAGGCGAGGTCGCGGTTGCGGTTATTGGCGTCGGACTCCAAACCCGCAGATTGGCGCTCTCGTCCGGCGCCAGAGTGTAAAGGTCGGCGTCAATCATCGGCGCTTCCAGGCGAGCAGCCAATTGCGCTTTGAGTGTCTCTAGACTCTGGGCCGGCTCGAGTACAATCGTCCAGCTTCGCTCCTCGCCGGGGTTAAGTGAAGTAAGGTTTTGCGGATGACGCTCCGGCAACGGCAGGGCATGGAGAATATCAAGGCTCACCGAGCGGATCAGATGCCCGCCATTGCCTTGCCCCTGAACGCTCTCATCGTAGTTGATGTGATAGGAGGCAATCGGCTGGGCACAACTGACGCTCAAAATCTTTCCTTTTGGCGTCATGAAATAACCCCAGAAATGACTCTTCTCGCAGCGCAACAAGGTGGGAAAATAATAATAGTTCCAATCTGGGAACTTCACCATCGCGCAATCAATTCCCAAAACAACGCGGGCCGCTTTAGGCTGGTATTGATCCCGCCCTTCATTCTTAACTCCAGCCCGAATTAAAAAGCGCGTGCCAACAACTTCATATTTGATTGTATAACGGAGTTGGTTACGCATACCGACAAAGGAAGCAGCCTTGCCTTCCTGCCGGATCATTTTCACCTCGGCCCAAGCTGGACCGGCAAGCAGATCATTTCGAAACTTTACCTCTTCGACGCTCCCGCCCTCTTTGAATTCAAGACCTTCCAGCGTGCCATCCGGGCGAATCTGGGCTCGCACGCCCTCATTTTCCAGCGTTTCCAGCCGGGGACTTGGGATGGTTGACACAGCCGCTGCTGTGGCGGCGATTCCTGACGTTCCGGTGGCGGACAAGAGCGTCATGAGAACGAGGAGAGCGTACTTCATTTTTATGGTGACTCCGTCGGGTTCATTCTATTCAACCTTTGCCGAAAACGGCATCGCGGGAAGGCCCGCGCTGTTAGCCAAATTACAATTGGAACGCTCGCTCCAGCCAAGCCGGACGGCAACCGGTTGCGGCACGCCATCTGCATGGATCAGCACGCGGTCGCCGGCGACTTCCGCTTGAGCTGGGACAAACTTTCCGTCATCGCCGGCCAGCTCCCATGAGTCAGAGGGCTTGCCGTCGCGCGTCTTCAGGCCATCGCCGACTGGGGCAAAGGTGACCGCAACCCGGCTGCCGTCACGCGCCACGCGCTTCATGAACGGGCTGGAATCAATCATGCCCTTGACGCCGTAGGTCCGCACCAACGCCAGACGGGCGAGGCGTTCGCCGACATTCTTCTTGTCAGCGGGATGGACGTCGCCGTCAGCGATATCGTTGCAGACAATCATACCGCAATTTGGAATGCGTTGCATCGCGAGCGTCTGCTTCTCCCACATGTCGGTCAGCCCCCCGGTTTTGCGCGCCGGCATCTGCACGAAGTAGAACGAAAATTCATAGCCCCACGACGTGCGCCAATCCGCCACCATCGTTTCCATCAGCTCGGTATAGGTCTCACTGCGGACGCCTGCACCGGTGTCGGCCTCGCCCTGGTTCCAGAGAAAACCGCGTAACGCTGTTCCGATGATTGGGTGGAGCATGGCGTTGTAGAGCACACCGCCGCGCGCCTCCATCGCTCCTGAAATCATGCCATTGACCGGGTAGTAAGGCATGGGCCTCGTCGCCGCGCCATTCCGGCGAACCTCCGCCAGCCAGCGATCCAGCAGCTCCTGCAAGACGGGGAGCACGGCAATACGGGCATCGCGGTAGCGCGTCATATCCGTCAGAAGGGGCTTAAGTTTCGGCGACGCGGAGAGCGCGGCCTCGGTCGTCCACGTAAAGATGGTAGAACCGCCCGCGCTGACATTCACGATACCGACGGGAGTCTTCAGTTGCTGATGCAGCTGCTTAGCAAAATAATACCCTTGACCGGGCATAGGGCCAGCTGTCTCGGGTGACACCACTACCCACTTGCCGCGGGCGCGTCGGAGCGGAAAAGCGCTGCCCATATCAGTCACACGCAAATAACGGATCTCGGGCCAGTCGGCTTTGGGCTTCTCCTCGGCGAACCCTAATGTCGCCGCCATAACGCGGCCGGCGTTTGACTGCCCGGAATTGCCCCAGACCTCGCCGACCAGCGCATTGCCGAAGATCAAGTTCTCCTCTTGACCGGCGCGACGGCTCGTAATTTTCATTTCTGCGGGCGTACGGCTTGTCTTCAGCGGTGCCAACTCGACCCTCCAGTCGCCATCTGCCTTGACGACACCCTTCACGTGCTGGCCAGCAAAGGAGACGTCCACCTCTGCGCCGGGTTCGCCCCAGCCCCAGACAGGAACCTTCATGCCAGCCTGCACCACCATGTTCGAGCCAAAGACGCAGGCGGCCTCCAGACTTTGCCTCGGCGGAGCGGTACGTACAGCAGCCGGCGATGCCCATTTGCGGGTGACTGCCGCATTTGCACCCGCCTTGATTGGAATCTCTTTGGCCAACACGGCAACCGTCCGCCAGAAAGCGATATTCAGAGGGTCGCTATCCGTGGAACGCGGGATCACCTTAACCAGCGGGAGGCTCGATGCCACTCGCATTGCTGCTTCTACTTGAGGCGAGTTCGACTGCCGTTGGCTTTGTGAGAGGAGGAGGAACGGCAACTCGGAACATCCCCACGCTTCGCGCCACGAGGCGATCAGTCCGGCCAAGTTGTCCTTGCCGACTGAACATTTTTCGAATTCGCATAGAAACACGACACCCCGAACGCCCATGCCAGCAAAGGGCGCGACGTTGAAGTTGTAGGCGCTGTGCGCGGTCGTCGCCAGCGCATTAGGCGCCTCCACCTCGGGACGGATGTACGCGGGAAACGGGAAGCCCTTGTCAAACGGCTTGCCCGGCTTCCACGTCTTGGCCTCCCTGAGCCACTGCTCGACGGCGGCAATGTCCTGCGGCAAGCGTTCAGCGATTGCAGAAACCGTTTGCGCCTGGCGGGTGTTCTTCGGATCGAGTCGCCACGCCTGCCACTCAGAGGGCCGTTCTAGCCCGCTGTGGACTTGGATCAGGCCGACTGGAACACCGGTTGCGGCATTCAGCTCCCGGGCAAAATACCAACTGATGGGGAAGGTGGCGATGGTCTTCGGCGTCACAGTGGTCCACTGGCCCGACGGATCGATCGCGTCCACCGGCAGAAGCGACGAACCGAGGATCGGTTTCAACAACCGCACACGTGGATGATTCGCCTTGGCGATTTCCGAGGCGGCGATCTTAAAGAGCCGTTCTGTCTCGCGTTGCAAGCCGCCACTCGGCCCTGCGCAGAGCCAGACATCGCCGACGAGGAGATCAATCAGTCGTGAGTCGTGATTCGTGATTCGTGATTGAAGCGCGAGTTCACGCGGCTCGTCGCAAGCCGGCATCGGGTCAAGCGTAACCGACCAGCGGCCTTCCGCATCAGCCGCAGCGTGTTTGCTCTGTCCGGCAAACGTCACGATCACGGCCTCGCCCGGAGTCGCGGTTCCCCATATCGGTACGGGCATGTCGCGCTGCAATACCTGATGGTCGCCAAACACGGTGGCTAAGCGCGGTGAAGCCTCGCAAGTGGCAGCGAGGCAAACGAGGGACAGGCATACTGTGTTGTGAAATTTTGTTTTTAATAAACTCATTTGAATTCAGGCAGGACAATATCCTGCCGCCTCTCTTCGGGTATAACCTTCAGTTTCTCGATCTTGCCACCGCGATAGACACAGTCCACCACCGTCTTATTCGCACCATGCAGCTTGAAGCTCACGTCCCAGTTTTTCGGCCAGGCCGGCAGGACCCGGATTTTCCCGCCATCGGTCTGGAGGAGCATATACTGCAAGGTTGTCATCAGATTGTTGCCGTGATCCTGATCCGGCACCCAATCGGAGTTCGGACCCCACATCGCCGGAAAACGGTGTATTTTGCTCCGGGCTGAAGCGCGCCTGCTAACTTGCCGCGCGGCGTCTTCCCCCAAGCCCAGAAGCGCGGCCTGAATGCTGTCCTGGCACCAGCCATAGTTCAACCGTCGAACACGGAAATCGTAGGTTCTCTTGGCCAGTTCCAAGCCATCCTTGCCGATGCCGAAGAGCCGGAAAGGAAAGATGCAGTAAAGTTCCGGGTTCTCAGTATTGTGCACGCGATCCATCTCCAGAGCTGCCACGAGGAGTTCCTCACCATTGAGCTTTGCACGTGGCTCTCTAGCAATCCCCCTTTCATCCTTCATGCTCCAATGCTTCTTGAGCTCTTCCACCCCATAAACCGGCCTCTTCGGCACCGGCGGCAAATCGTTCAAGAGCTTCGTCCAGCGTGCGCGCTGCCCGACGGTAATCAGATGCTGCGGCAAAGCCAGCATGCGCGGCAGGACAAAGCGCAGCCCGGCAATTTCCGGCATCGGATTCACTGTGTCCCAGAACGACTCCAACGCCTGCGAGGGAGCGAAGCGGATTTTACCGTTGGCGTCGCGCTCCTTCCAATACTGATCATAAAACGCCAACAGCGGAGCCGCCAGCGGAAGCAATGTTTCCCGCGCGAATGCCACGTCCTGGGTATACTCGTACCGGTCCAGCATCACAGCGATCAACTCCAGATTCCCGTTCCAGTAACGCTGCGTGTATCCGCACACATCCTCCGGTTTTGTATTCCCCCAGCCATACACCATGAATTGCGAGAGACCCCAGAGCATCATGACTTCTGGAAATTGAACTGTCTCCTCAAAGCCATACTTGGCCTTAGCGCGTTCCTTGCTCAGCGGCAGCGCACGTTGAAAATAACGGAACCACGGTGTCATCATTTCGAAGTCGCCAGCAGCAAGCATCGGCCAGTAACAGAGCCTCGTATTCTGAAACCAGTAATGTCCCCCCCACCGGCGCGAGTCAGGGCAGCCACTCGGAGTGCCGTCCCCCCCATCCACATCTTCCGGCGCCCCGGGTTTAGGTTCGACGGCAAAAATAGAGCCGTTGAACTTGATCGGCGACGCGCCCCTTCCGGAACAAGCCAGCATGAAGCGCTGCAATACATATCCCCGTGTCACTTCGCATGTTGCGGGGTTGGACGGATCGCCGACGAAGACCCAGCTCCGGTCCCAGAATGCCTGCCACCACTTAGCCGTCGCTGTGCGCGAATTCTCCGGTCTTCCCTGGGCCGCTTTCTTTTCCAGCGCATCCAATTTAGCGATCCATGCTTCAGCAGTGGGAGTCTGCTCGGCCAGGACCGTCACGAACAGCGAGTGGTGCCTGTCTACTCGCTCCGACTCAATCGCACGCTCCCCGGCGCTCTTCATTCCCTCTCCGCGCAACGACGCACCAAAGGTGTGGTTGAGCAACGGATCGAAAAACTTCCCCTTGAGGTGTTCGAAATGCTGCTGCTCGAGACTGAGCGGGAACGTGGAACGTGTGTTGCGATGGTACCACACGACCCGGTCTCCGGGATTGAGCGTCACGGTATCCGGCAGAACCACCGGTTTGGAACGGTGTTTTTCCAGCGTATTCCCGGAAGCGGAATCCGTTTCTTTCGTGAACGGCCTTTCCTTCAACCGCCAAAGCTCCACTTGGGCGCGGCATTTGACCGGCAGTTCCGCGTCGGCTTCCACCCGCACCACGGGCTCATTCGCATCGACCCACAACCTGATTCTGACTTCTGACTTCTGACTTCTGGCTTCTATCTGAATCACTCCGTCGCGCAGGTTGAGTTCCTGACGAAATACCGGCACCATCGCTAAGGCTGGCTCGAATTTCACCCGCACCCGTCCCACCTTGCAGAGCCGGTGGTTCTCGTCCCAGGCGTCCGTCTTGCTGACGTAGAAAACCAAATCGCCGGAAGGCTCAACCCAGGCGTTGATCCCGATATCGCCGTTACCTAATGGCATCGAGCCGAGTGCATTCGTGCTGGGCGAATCCCAGATCACGTTGTAGGCGTCCAGTGGATTCAGCACTGCGGTATCGCTGGCCTTGGGAAGAACTCCCCCTGCCCACGTCGCGGGACGCTTCAGATCCATGTTTGCGCCCGTGGTACTGATGATTTTAGCCTGAACCGGTATCACATCCGCAAGCAGAGTTGCCAAGATTAATCCAACCTTCGCGAAATGATGACTTCGCAAAAGTGAAAAAAAGTTACCCATGTTGATCCATCCTTATTTAACTCTCTTTAGTGCTGTTTGTATTCCGCAACCGTGTCGAACATGGCGAGGACGTTTTCTACCGGCGTTTCTTCGAGAATATAATCATGGCTCGCGCCTGCCACATAGCCGCCTCCGGGCGACATGATGTCCAAAACTTTACGGGTCTGTTGCCGAACGGTGTCGGGCGTACACTCGATAAGGACGTGGTGGGAATCAATCGCGCCGTTCAAGAGAATCTTGCTTCCGTAATCGGCTTTAAGCTTCCTCAGATCCATCCCGCCGCAACAGGGTTGGATCGCATGCAGTCCGTCCAACCCAGCGGCGATCATCGAGGGAATCAGCGGTTCGAAGCCGCCGCAACAATGAAGCTGGACCTTAAGCTGGTATGCATGCCCAAGCTCAATCAACCGTTTGAGATGCGGCAGCATGAAACGGTCGAAATGTTCCGGACTCAGCAGCGGACCCGTCTGGCCGCCGAAATCGTTGCCGATGAAGAAGACGTCGAGCGCATCGGCGGCGACATCAAAAATGCGTTGGCTGACTGCGAAATAATAGTCCACGATGTGCTGGAAAACGGCATCCACGATTTCCGGCTCATCGTACATCTTGAGATAGAGGTTTTCCATGCCGAGCAGATCAATCGCGTCGTGCCAGAAGGGCGACCAAGCACCGCCAAGGATGGCGTACTGCTGGTTCCACACCTGTGCATCTGCCCGGATGTGCGAGACATCCTCCCATTTTGGATCGGGCCACGGATAATCATGAACTTGCTGGAGTGTCGCGTTGGCAAGTGGATGACTCAAAGGTTGTCCGTAACCATGCCCGGCGCGTTCGATGCCGAAGGTCGTGCGACAGACCGCGCCGGCAGAAAGTGGAAACGTCGGCCCGGCATAGCGCGTGAACACGCGCCGGAAATCATCGCCGATGCGGACAAAAAAGCTTTCGTCATCTGGTAGGCCGAGCTGCCGGCGCGCGTTGACAAGAAATTCGGGCGAAGCCCCGCACCACCGTGGCACGAGGTCGGATTCCGTGTGTGAAAAAGCGGCAAGGACACGTTCACGTGAGGTCATGGTTTTCCTCTTTTATTTTTTATATTCCTTCTCCAGTTCCCGCACGACGGATTTCACCGCGACATCGGCCAGTATCTTACGCCCTGGATTACCCCAGTGAACTCCATCTGGACCAACGAGGTTGCTCTTATCGACCAGCAGTGAATAGAAATCATTGATCGGGATATTGTACTCCATCATGATCTTGTTAGCCATCTTGTTATGTTCGACAATAATCGGATTAATCGTGCTGTTGAACTCCTTCAGATTCTGCTTATTAAAAGTGGGCGTGCTGCTGGCCCAGATAACTTTCGTCTTTGGCGACTTCTTTCGAATCACATCCAGGAAAGCGCGGGTCAACGGCTCATAAGTTCCCGGGAGAATCCGTCCCTCAGGCCAGCCATGCAGACCGATGTTGATATGGAGCACATCGTAAGGACCTTGATCGAGCACGTCCGCCAGTACAGTATTAAAGCGCTCCGACTGCCAGAGCGGGGTCACCCAGAAATCAACATTGGCTTTGCCTTTCAGCGCGTAATTGACCCCGCCCAAGTACCCCTGGAGAATCGAGTCGCCAATCATCAGAACCCGCGGAAGTCCCGGATCGGTAACGTTAGCCCTTTCGAGACGCCAGCCCGGCCCATCGGCATGCAGACGCGGGTCGGTCTCCTTCACCTGCGAGAAAGCCGCACCGTCCACATAGTCTAGAACAAGCACCGTGTCCGGAGCAGGTTTCGGTGGTTGAGCAGGCAACGCGATCCTGGCAACAGTGCCTGTCTGCGTTACCGTTACCGTACTGCCTGCGACAGCCAGGTAACGTGCCGTCTTGATCTTCCCCTTCACGTTGTTCAGCTCGAACGTTCCGTCCGTCGGCCACTTGAACAAATGGATGTAGAGCTTGCCGGGCTTGGTAGTACAGCGCCATTCCTTGTTGACGGTAAAGGCCCGCTTGCCAGACTTGTCCGGTTTAGCGCCCGGGACATAAGTACCTAGCTCCGCGCCAAATGGCGTCGGCCCAGCGCCGTAAATCGCCTCGCCGTTGACCTTAAGCCATTCACCCACCTTGAGGAGCGTCTCTTGTTGAGGCAAGGGGACTACCCCGTCAGCATCCGGTCCGACGTTCAGGAGATAGTTGCCTCCTTTGCTCGCGACATCGACGAGCGCAAAACAGATGTCCTCCGCAGTCCTGGCTTTATCCTTTTCTTTTTTGGTATAGCCCCATGCTGCATTGAGCGTTGCGGCTGTTTCCCAAACCCCGGGCACTACTTCTGGCGGCACTTGGTTATCGCCCATCGATTTAAAATCCCAAGCGACCTTTTTCATCTCCTTGAACTTGCTCGCATCCTTCGGCCCGAGTCGGCTATTGATCAACGTTTTGGGTTGCAGGGCATGAATAGCATCCGCCAGCCGGCGGCAACGCTCCGGTGTCATGTAAGGGCCAGGCCAATCGAACCAGATATAGCCGATCTCGCCATAATTGCTTAGCAGTTCTTTGATCTGCGGAATCGCCTTGCGATTGAGATAGGCATCGAAGTCGCGCGTATTGGGATCAGTCGTGTAGTCCCAGGTGTTATATCCGCCGGCATCGGGCTCATGCCAGTCGGCGGAATGGGAATAATAGATACAGAACTTGATTCCACGCTTGACGCAGGCAGCCTGTAAGTCGGGCACTGGATCGCGTTTCCAGGGTGTCATGTCACATACGTTGAACGGGCTGACCTTCGACCGGTACATGGCGAACCCGTCGTGGTGCTTAACATCGAAAACCAGATATTTCATGCCAGCGTCCTGCGCTAATTGTGCCCAGTGATCCGCATCGAAATGCTTCGGATTGAATTGTTCCGCAATCTTGGCGTACTCGGCGGCAGGGATTTGCAGCTTCCATGAGACATATTCGGCGAACCCGGTGATCTTCCCATTCCACTCGCCTCCGGGTATCGTGTAGAGCCCCCAATTGACGAAGAGCCCGTAGCGCGCCTCCCGAAACCAGGCAGCCCGAGGATCAGTGGGCTTGATCCCATCGAGACTGTTCCCAATGGAAGCTGCAGCCTCATTGATCAATGCGTCGTTGGTTTTCGCGGCGAGGACATTTGAAAACATGCCGATCAAAAAAGTTAAAGACAAAAAAATCCGAGTGTTGCTTTTCATAGTGAGTACGCGAGCCCTTTCAGAATGCATATTAAACTCTATTTTTCTTCGTTTGTCATGTAGGCAAAAGGAGTGACACGGGGAAGTTCTAAAGTTCGAGAGTTCGTTAGTGCGTTAGTGAAACTCGGGTCATCCGTACAAACCGTCCTACCTGACCGCAATAGACGGACGGCACAGGGCCACGGCCTGTGCGCGTGAATGCACGTGAAGTTTTTCATAAATGCGCCGGACGTAAGTGCGTACAGTGTCGTAACTCAGCCCCATCTGCTCGGCGATTTCTTTGAGAAGGAAGCCTTTAGCTAAAAGGTCTAAGACCTTCTTCTCGCGTTCCGAAAGCTTCTCAACTTCACCCAATTGTGTGCCAGCATGGAAGGATTGGACGACCTTGCGCGCGATCTGGCTGCTCATCGGCGACCCCCCCTGTGCCACATCGCGCAAGGCCTCCAGCAGCTCGTCTGGTGGAGTCTGCTTGAGCAGGTACCCCGTCGCGCCTGCAGTCAGTGCTTCGAAGACCTGCTCCAGATTGTCATAAATGGTGAGCATAACAATCTGCATCTGTGTATAACGGGGCTTAAGCTGGCGCACGCACTCCACACCGTCCATGCCAGGCAAGTTGATATCCATCAGTACCACGTCCGGTATCTCGCGTGCGATGCCCTCGATTGCCGCTTCGGCACAGTCATAACATCCCGCGCAACAAAACTCTTTGCTGCGATTCAACATGCGTTCCAGACCCTGCCGGATGACAGTGCCGTCCTCCACAATAGCAATTTTAGTTTTCGGTTCCATATAGTCTTTGCGCACTATATTACCTCCTATCTATCTTTTGTTGCAAGTAGGCAAAAGGAGTGACACGGGACTCCCTACAAGAAGGGATGAAATCCAGTTCTAACTCGATTCGGGTGCCTGCATTGGGAGTGCTCTGAAGCGTGAAACGTCCGCCCAAACTTTCGATGCGGTTCCGCATATTGTCCAAGCCATTACCGACGGGGCGTCTCGGTGTTGCGTGCGCTCCTGCCTCGGACGTTGTGCCATCGGGACTCTTAAATCCGCAACCATTATCTTCCAGCGATAACTGAAAAGACGCCGCGTTCATTTCAAACCGAATCTGCACCTGTGTAGCAGAGGCGTGTTTGACCACATTGTTAAGGGCTTCCTTGATGACCATAAATAGATTGTGCCGGACATCCATAGACAGTTCGTGCATTAACGACGTGTCTGGAATATCCATCAAACAGCGAATTCCAGCAGGTCTCAAATACTCCTCGGCAAAATGGCAGATGTAGGTGACGAAGCTCTCGACACTGTCATTTCGCGGATTCACGGCCCAGACGATCTCGGAAAGAGACCGACTCAGTCCGCGCGCCATATCTCCAATCTTCCGCACGTCTGCTTTGATTTCATCGGGGGGC
The DNA here is from genome assembly GCA_037133395.1 of bacterium. Lineage (GTDB taxonomy): Bacteria > Verrucomicrobiota > Kiritimatiellia > RFP12 > UBA1067 > CAIZQW01. Next base: position 25,900 of record JBAXOG010000047.1, read on the forward strand.
GCATCCACGCCTTGTGCGAGGTCGCTGAGGAGCGTGATTCCTGTCAATTCAGGTCCCATCTCATCATGGAGATCCTTCGCAATTCGCATCCGTTCGCGTTCGACAGCATGCTCGTGTTCCAGACGCTCAATCCGTTGTTGATTCCGACGACGTTCAAATGCGCGGATCGTGCCTCCGGTCGCTACCAAAAGGCCGACGAGGCATGAAATCTGAAACCACCAGGTCTGCCAGAAGAAGGGCAATACCGTGAACGACAATGCCGCTCCAGAAGGGCTCCATTCACCATCATACGTGCGAGACTGGACATTCAGACGATAATCCCCGGGGCGCAGGGCACCGAAGTAGGCTGTTCGTCGGTGCCCCGCTTCTACCCAATCAGAATCCAAGCCCTTCAACGTATATCGAAAGTCTAAAGAGTCCGAAGCCGCAAAGCTCAACGCCGTGTAATCGATTTCCATCTGGAGGACTCCGGGACCTACGTTGGGTAGACTGATGCAGTGTCTAAGATTGATCAACTTGGGCAATGTCTCCGAAGGAAAGAAGGTTGGAGCATCGTATGCCGCACTTTTCTGTCCGTTGATCGTCACACCCTCAATCACGACGGGCAAGCAGGATGAAGGCTCCGTGACTCGGTCTGCGTGAATAATCGCCAGCCCTGTCAACATCGACATCAGGAGCTTTCCATCCCGACATCGGATTGCACTCGATCCGAAGCCGATCATTGCCTGCAAATTAGGCTGACCCTCGCCTTGTCCAAACGCTACCGCGCGCACACGTTTTGTCTGCCCCTGGGCAAGCGCATCGAAATCCTTGAGCGCCACATAAGAGAGTCCACGGTTTCCCGCCAGCCAAAGCCGACCCTTGTCATCCGAAAGGATCTGTGAAACATAGTTATCCAAAAGTCCTTCACGCACGCCGACATGGAGGAATCGTCCGTCTTTGATCCGGGCCAAGCCACGTCCGGCATACCCGATCCAGAGGACACCATCGTCTGACACGTGAAGGCATCGGATCGGAAACGGCGCAAAGGGGTTCTTGGCGGTCTGATCCGTCAGCGTATCTTTTTGGACGTGGAACAAAAATCCTTCCGTTGTCGCGGCCCACACGCCACCATCATTGCCTTCAGCCAACGCTTTCACGGAAAGAGGAACCGGAGTCGGCACTTCGAATGTCGTGACCGCGTTATTCCTGAACCGGAAGAGTTTTTTTTCAGTTCCGGACGCAAACCACAGATCCCCACGAGAATCCGTCATCAGCGTGGAAATAACGATAGGGAACGGACGGTTCGTAGCACTCATCGGCATAAACACTCCGTCGGCATGACGGATCAAGCGATTCTTCATGGTTCCTATATATACCGACCCATCGGCTGCTGCCGACACGCAGGTGGCAAGACCCACACTCCAACCGGATTTCGTGGACAACAGATTCCATGCTCCATCAACCCTGTGCGCCAATTGTCCGTTTTGCCCCACAACCCAGAACGTCCCGTCTGTAGCCTCACAAATCGACTGAACTGCATCAAACGGCAACCCCGCACTCAATCCAAGCACGTCGAGTCTTCGTGGACGTACGCGGTTCAATCCCCCGCCTTGCGTTCCGACCCAAATATTGCCTTCGTCGTCCTCTGAAATGCTGAAAATCGCAGGATGAGAGGTGGCAACTTTACGCCAGACTTGTTGATCCAAATAAAACAACCCGTCTGAATCCGTTCCCACCCACACTCGATGCTCCCGGTCTTCGAAGAGCGTTGTCATCATTACTCCGGGTCTCAGCGGAAACCGTTCTCCTACTCCTTGCGGCTCCTTTATCTCGGTGATATGGTAAAGCTGTTGTTCCGCCAAAACCCAGAGACCCCCAGCACGCGCCGTCTGAATCAGTGCAGACATTGTTCCCTGCGTGAAGCGGATTTCACGATGTCCGTCACGCATGATTCCGACTCGACCCGCGTGAGAAAACCAGATTGTTCCTGTACTATCTCTGGACAACAGACAGGGTTCACTGTTCGGCAACTCAGACAAGGAATCCCAAAGATCCACTTTACCCTTAGAGACACGGAAGACTTTGCCCCGGCTATCGCTGAGCCACACGATGCCCTGTTTATCCATCACCATCGAACGGATCTGAAATGCCGAGAGCCCTTCTTTCTGTGTCAGCGTCTGGACAACCTCTCCATGCTCCAGACAAATCAAAGCAGACCGATCTTTCGCTACCCAGAGACGACCGCCCTGATCACGGAATATCATTCGGATGATTCCTGACGTGACACCGGCCATATTCACGGCCGTCGCCTCTTGAAAACGCATGCCATCAAAACGGTACAGGCCCACCTGCGTCCCGACCCACAAGTACCCATCCGGGTCTTGCTCGACGGCGACCACCTTGTTTTCAGGCAGTCCGTCCTCAACTTGCCAAGCCCTTGAAAAAAAAGAAGTGTCAGACTGAGCTATGGCTAGACAACATATCGGAATGCAGATAAAAGCCAGAATACTCAAGCCTGACCGTATGGCAGACCAAAGATTTAAAAAGAGTTCCATCAATTATAGAAGCCTGCCTCGTATGCGGCATCATACATCGCCACAATATTCTGAGGCGGCACACCGCCCTGAATGTTGTGGATGTTGTTGAACACATAACCGCCGCCCTGCTTCAGCATGTTGACCTGCTGTCTCACATGCGCGGCAACCACTTCGGGCGTAGCCGTCGGCAATATATGCTGCGAATCACAGCCACCGCCCCAGAACGTCAGTTTAGTGCCAAAGCGCCGCTTCAGCTCCTGCGGTTCCATATCGCGGGCACTGGTCTGAACAGGATTCAAGATATCGATTCCATTGTCGAGCAGTTCGGGAATAAGTTGCATACATGAACCGCAGGTGTGATACCAGATTTTCGCTTTTGTCCGCGAGCGAATGTACTGAACCAACCTCTTGTGCCGCGGCTTGACGATGCGCCGGTAGATATCTGGATTAAAGAGCGGACCGTCCTGGCCAGCCAGATCATCCCCAATCATGATCACGTCCACCACATCGCCGACCTCGTCGAGATAGGCTCGGAACCAGTCCATCCAGAACTTGCACGTCTGGTCAATCAATGCCTCACAAAATTCCGGCTCGATCAACAAGTCGCACAACCACTGCTCCAAACCGCGCATGTACCAACAGATCTCATAGACCACGCCTGAAATTCCGCTCACAACAGGATACGGCGTGTCACGACGGATCGCCAGCGCCCGCTCACGCAGGCCGGCGAAACGTCCGGGATCATCCCCTTTCGGGAAGGGATAGCCCTTGATATCTTCAATCGTCGCATTCGCCAACGGGTGATGAGAGATGTCCATGTACAGCGGCGTCTCTTCCGGCATGGACCACGTGATGCCGAACTCGTCGGTCAAGTCGTGCCACAGTTTGTTGTCACGGCGGTTCTGGACTATGCCGCCTTTCCAATCGCCAGCAGCGCCAGCCGCGATATAGCGAGTATCGACGTGGAACCGCTGCAGCAACTCCTCGCACGGCCGGGCCAGTTGCTGGACTGCATCCATGATCGTGAGTTCATCCTTGATGCCGAGATGCTTGACCAGTTGTTGATAGGCAATTTTGTGAATGCCGGTCTGATTGCCACCGAGGTCAATCGGCACCCGATCCGGAATTTCGTGATTAAGTGTCTTCAATAAACGTTCACGGGGAGTCATGGTTTCTTGTTGCTTCATATTTCTCCTATCTGGATAACCTACACAAGGTTCTCGTTATTTGAAAAGTATAATTCGTGCGTCTAAGAGTTTCAAGCGCAATTAAGGATCTAATGCCCCACCATACACATCTATTTTTTCAAGAAACGGAATAGAACTTAAAATATATTCATGGACAGGTTTACAAGGCGCCATGCCTGTATCTTCTAATAAACGAGTATTGTCAAAAACTTGCCCCAGTTGCATAAACTCAATATAGGGTTCAAGCCCTGCAAATAAAATACGCAGTTTTCCTTTATCTTCAAAAATGCTCTCCCAATATTTGAGATATTCGGGATATAAATAAAGTTCAGATCCTAACTGAAGACGATTCTTCGCCCAGTTTTTCATCTGGCTGATTAACGCAGGGTCGATAAATTTAAAATCGGGTTTATCTGGAAAACACGGACCGAGTACTTTTGCACACTTAAGGATACTCGATTTCGAAACATGCCCAGACGAGATATGATAAACATTGTATTTACGCTTTGCAAATAACAAGGCAACGATAGCTTGGGCTACAAAATCAATCGAAACAACATCAACTTCTCTATTGGGCTGAAGAGGAAGCAATCGAATTAAATTGCAGGTTGCCAAGGCCCACAGAATAACATAGGATCGAGGAAGCCACATTCTGCTATCCCCCATAATAATAGAAGGGCGTAAAATTAAAACTTTATTTTCGGGCAAATGAGCATGAATTAAAAGTTCGCCTCTTAGTTTAGTGTCCGTATATTTAACAAAATGCTGGGCGGAAAGATTAGGGGAATCGGTTTCAAACAGTAATTTATTTTTTACATTGTCTCCGCACCCGCAGATCGTAGCAGTGCCGATATATACAAATGTTTTGAGATTTGGAAGTGTTTTGCTCCATTCAATTATTTTTAATAACCCACCACTATTTACGCGTTCCACTAAATCGTCATGCATTCTGGAAAAAGACGTATTGGCTGCCGAGTGAATGATGGTGTCTACACAATTAAGCTGGGCATTGTTTTTTAAATCTTCAAGTAAGGATTCATCAAGTAAATTTCCAACAATGGGAATAATAATTTTTTCGTCAAAAAAATCCTTATGAAAATTAAATACGCGTTTGATCCTGAGTATTCCCTCCTCCTGGTTTTTAGCTCGAACAAGACAAAAAATCTTCTCGATTTGTTCCTTTTTCGATAGCTCAACTAAAACTTCACCCCCAACGAAACCAGAAGCACCTGTAATAAATATATTCATTTTAAAATAAGTTATCCATATAATTCAAGTCCAGCAATGCCTAAGACAATCAGAAATAGCGAGACAATTTTAATAAAAGAAACCGGTTCGTCAAACCAAATCATTCCAATAATTGCTATTAAAGCTGTACCGAGGCTTGCCCAAATTGCATAAGCGACACTTACCTTCATTTTTTCGAGAACAAAAACTAAAGAAGCTAAACTTAAGCCATAGAAAACAAATACCAGAAGAGACGGCACAAGTTTTGAGAACCCTTCTGCATATTTCATACAAATAGTACCCAACACTTCAAACACTATTCCTATTGTTAAATAAATCCACGCCATAGTCATACACCTGTTAATGATTGGTTTATTATGCGTGGGGTGGTGAAAATAGTCAAGTCTCTGCACAACATTATCCATAATGTTTTCACTTGTTATTCTCCTTGCCTTCGGTCCGTACAGATGATATAAAAAACAAAGTTATTTTAGCGTTTACGGTTACCTGACAGGTATGAATGTATCTGTCTTTGTTTGGATGGCCGAAACACTTGAGATAGAATAGACATTACGAGGAGAATTCATATCATGACAGCAGGCGAACAAGTTTACGGTTTTTTCATCCCAACAGTCTCACTGATGGGAATTGGTTCCTACAAGGAGATCGGCAAACAGGTGAAGGCTCTCGGCGGCAAGAAACCTTTCATCTGCACAGACAAAGGGATTACCAAGGCGGGTATCACCCAGAAGATTGTCGACCTGATTAAACAGGACGCCGGTGTAGATACAGTTATTTTCGATGGCACCGTGCCCAACCCCACCGATATGAATGTCCATGAAGGTCTTAAGATTTTTAAAGACAAGAAGTGTGACCTGATCATCTCCCTTGGCGGAGGAAGCGCACATGACTGCGGCAAGGGAATCGGCATTGTTTCCACGAACGGCGGACACATCCGAGACTTTGAGGGCGTCAATAAATCTACAAAATCGATGCCACCCTTTATTGCTGTCAACACCACGGCAGGCACCGCGAGTGAAATGACTCGCTTTTGCATCATCACCAACACCAGTAACCACGTGAAAATGGCAATTGTTGACTGGCGGGTGACCCCCAATGTCGCCATCAATGATCC
>JBAXOG010000048.1:0-30857 GCA_037133395.1 bacterium
CGCTAAAGGCGAATGCGCAGGCGGTGACCAGTGCGTGGAGCAGCGCGGTCAGCGGAAGCTGGGATGAGGGTGCAAAATGGTCGTCGGGCACTCCACTGGCAGGCACGAATGCGTTGTTCAACGCGAGCGGTAACTATACGGTGGATTACACCAACCCCGTGAACTACAAGATCGGCGCGTTGATCATCACCAACACGACAGGCAATACGACCACGCTGAACATCAACACCAACGGGTTCACGTTCATCGGCGGCAAGATCTACAGAGCCACCATGAACATCAATCCCGGCGGCGTGGTAACGAATGCAGCGCAATTTGAGGCTATGGCTAATGATTCAAGTACGACAAAGGTCATCATGAATGGGGGACGGTTCGTCAATGCAGCTAATATTGGGTATTCAAGTTACTTCAACGTGACGATCAATAGTGGAGAAATGTATGCAACATCCAGTTTTTTTTCCCCAATCTTACGATGACCGGCGGTGTTCTGGTTGTGAGTGGAACGGCAAATCCGTCTTTGAATGGCACTCTTATTAGCGGCGGTATTGTGACAAATACAAGCGGTTATGGCATCTCGCCAAGGTCGGGGTTGGTGATTGTGACAAATATGGCACGAGTGGTGACATCCGGGTTTAACACCAGCTTAGGAACGATTCGATTTGATGGTGGCACGACCGAAATCACCGGCAACACGTTCGTTACCGGTGACAACACAATCGCCAATGGGACTCGCTCCGGTTCCTTCATCCAGTCAGATGGCATGGTGAGCATGACGAACACGGAGGGGCTCGTGATCGGTAATTCAATCCCTGCCGGCCAAAATGCGGGGTCGCAATATTCCTACACGATTTACGGTGGCACGTTGAATCTGGAGAAACTCACGATCGGCAAGAGTGCTGTGCTCTCGCCTGTGGACCTTCTTTTTCTGATGAGCGGCGGTACGTTGAACCTGGGGAGCGGTGGGATTGTGACCAACGCGTCGTCTGCGGCGCTTAATGTCATCCGGCTTTCCGGCGGTATGCTCGGCGCCCAAGCGGACTGGTCGAGTTCTGCGAACATGGTACTGACCAACACACCCGGTACTGGCACGGTGACCTTCCGTGCGGCGCATACCAACGGCGCGGCGCGTACCATCACGCTGTCAGGCGTGCTGAACGGTAACGGTCGGCTGACTAAGACCGGCGCGGGGGCGCTGTTGTTGGACGGTATGAATACCTACACGGGCGCAACTACGGTGACCAGCGGCACGCTGGGCGGCATCGGAAAAATTGCAGGCACGACAACAGTTGCCTCGAATGCCTTTGTTTCAGGTGGAAGTACAACGGCTGTCGGTACGCTGACCGTGACGAATCTGGTGATGCAGGAAGGCGCGGGCATCGCGTGGAACTATGGGACAGCGACGCAGGATCGTGTTGTAGTTACAAGCGCACTGACCTTGGCGACCAACGCTGTGGTCAATGTCAGTGCCGTGGATGGCGCGACTTTCAGCCAATTACCCGCTGTGACGGTGTTGGCGACGTATGGCAGCAAGGGTGGCGCGACAACGCTGGATGGCTGGAAAGTGACGGGGCTTCCCGCTTCTTTTGTTGCGCGCGTCCGGCTGGACGTGCCAAATAAGTGCGTAGTGTTGTTCACAAACAGAGGCACAATTATTTCAATTATGTAGGTTAGGATGTCGCTTGGGTGATCCGCCTACGCGAATACGTCTACGGTGGGCAGGCCGGGAATAAACGAGGGAGTAATTTCTCAAATTAAAAGTTAAAAGTTAAACGTTGAGAGTTCCACCTCCGCGAATACGGCTACGGCGGACAGGTAAAAGTTTGGAACGCTTAACGCTCAACGACCAACTCTTAACGCTCAAGAATAAAAATAGGGGGGGAATGATGCAGAAACAAAATAAACCACGTACACAATGCTTTGCCAAACAGCTCTTGTTGGGACTTGCGATGAGTTGTCTTTTGCCAGCAACGCTGGCGGCTAAGGAAAGCGATTCCGCTGAGCGTCAGCAAATCTGGGAGAAGCGCAATTCGCCGCAGGCAATCGAGGCTGTGGCAAAAGATTTTCTTGATCTGGTGATTCTGGACAATGGGCAACTCCGCGCCAACAACCTCTTCTCCCGCACCAGTCTGATTCAAATCGACGGCTTAGTCAAAGCGAAAAAATATGCTGAGGCGCTGGCCGCTTTCGAAGCTTACTTCTTTGGCAAGCTTCGCGATCCCCAGCGCTATGGGCTGAGCCCTGCGGATCTGAACCCCGCCGGAGAGGGAGTCGCTGGATTTGGTTTATTTCCAGTGCGTCCGTTCGGTCCTGAACCGGAGATGAAGAAGGCGAATGATTTGTTGGAGGGAATCTTGGACGGACAGGCAATCGGGCGGCCGGGGTCGGTTAACTGGCTCTATCCCTTCAAGACCTTGGAGGAGCTCAATCCTGCAGAACCCAAGGGCCTGCCAGCTACCGCATTGCTCAATGGCACGGCGTTCAACGCGCTGGTCAAGGCGTATATGGCGACCGGAGATCAGAAATATCTCAAAGCTTGGGTTGCGTATATGGATGATTGGGCCCTGAACTCCAGTGTAACCCGCACCTTTCCTCATCCGTGTTTGGTCCCCGTCGGCTTTTGGGGAGACTTGACGGTGATGGTCCGACTGTTGTCTGGCCTGGCGCAGAGTATGCCGCAACAGCGTCAAGCTGAATTGTTGCCGCCGGCCACCTTAGCCCGCATCCTCGCCAAGTACTGGAACGAGATGGTACTCTATCATGCGCTTTACTTGCGCACCAATACCCACAATTGGACACCCTCATCCAGCGGTCTGCTGGTCAGTATGATCTTTGACGAGTTCAAGGCCGCGCCGTTGATCTTTCGCGAGAGCCGCCGCCGTTGCATCGAGGACAACGCGGTGACCCAGAATCTGCGCGATGGTAGCGAGAATCAGCAGTGCCCTTGGTACAACCACAATTATGAACACGGTGTTGGACAGCTTCCCCCACTCTTCGAGGCGCGTCGCCGCCTGCCGACGTGGGGTGATCCGCCGTGGGTCCTTGAGGTGAGAGAAGATGCCGACTGGTTCCAGGAGATCCGGGAGCATTTGGTCGAGCGGGTCGGCTATCAATTGCGCCTGCTGAGTCCACAGGGCTGCTGGCCGGTGGGTGTGCGCGGCCGCGACAAGCGCAGAGGCGGCTCTGACCAGTTCCTGTTGGTGCCGGAGGCCTTTGCTGATCCCGAGAATAGACGCTTGGTTGCGGCAGTCGAAGATGCCACGCGGCCAGCCAACGAGCGGTCGCTCACGCCCGACAGCGGGATGCGGCCGACCTATCACTCCGAGTGGTTCCCCTACGGCGGTTACAATATCGTGCGCGAGGGCTGGGAAGCTCAGAGCGGCTATGGCGCGTTGTTCTGTTCCCCTGCGCCGGGAGCGTATGGTGGACGTCGTAGCCGCAGCAACAACAACTTTTTCGGACTGTCGGCCTTCGGACAGGACTTGGTGGTGGAGGATGCCTTCGGTGCTTATCAGTTGATGGGAACCCCGATCACGGTGGACGGACTCTCGCAGGATTTCCATGCAGGTCTGACCCGCGTGCCTGCGATTGCCGGGCACAAGATGACGCCCGCCGTGGCGTGGACAGATCCAGCCTATTGGCGCTGGCATGCCTCTGATCGCTTCAACCTGATGGAAGGCGTCTACACGGGACCTTATGCCAAGACCGACAGCACCCAATACAATGCGCCGAATGTGCCGGTGACGATGCAACGTGGCAGCGTGCCACTGGATCAAACCTTGCGTGGCATGCGCCATCAGCGCTGGGTTCATTTTGTGCGCGAGGCGCAGCTCTGGATTGTCACCGACCGTCTGCGTGGCGAAGGCGAGCATACCTATTCGCAGAATTGGTACCTGCCGCTGAAGCCGGGCAGCGATCATGCGTTCACCCAAGAGGAGATCGAGGTCAATCCTGAAGCCCGTCGCATCCGTACCGCAAGCACGAACGCGACCGACGTGCGTGGGGTCAAGGTAGCACAGGCCAATGTCTCGCTGCACAGCTTCTGCAAGTCTGCAGTCAACTATCTTGGGAAAGCAAAACCCCAGGGTAAGAACGACCACACGCCCTTTGGTCAGTACCACGTGGCGTTGGGCTGGAAGGGCACAGGTGACTCGCTCATGGTCACCGCGATCTATCCGCGCGCGCCGGGACTCGGTATTGAGGCGGATATCCAGCCCAAGCAACTTGAAGGACCGAACGGCGCGCTTGGTTTTGAAGTGGCATTGCCAAAGGGCGGCAAAGCGCAATATCTGGCCGCGCCGGGCGATGTGCCTGTGATGCTCGAACTGGGAGGCGTGCGTATTGAAGGCGAGTCGCTACTGGTCACGGACAAGGGTGGCGTGGCCATGGGATGTCGTAGTTTCGCACGCAACGGTAAGACCGTCCCGGTCGCGCATCCCGACTTTGAGTTCTCCAGCCTGAACCCTCTTTTCACTCCCATCTATCGGCCGATTGCACCAGTGGAAATCGGACCTGCACGAAACGTCTTTATCGATTCAATCGAGGTGACGATGACCAGCAAAACTTCGGGCGTAGAAATTCGTTACACGCTGGATGGCAGTGAACCGACTCCGGCTTCGACGCTTTATGTAAAGCCGTTTACGCTGGACCGGAAGGCGATCGTCAAGGCACGGGCGTATCGTCCGGGTGTCACAAAGAATCCGCCGCAAAACAGCGGTACACTCGCGACGGCGGTTAGCCGTGCAGTCTTCGACAAGGCGTTCGCCATTAAGCCCGTGATCGTAAAAACCCCGCAACCCGGCTTGAAGGCGCGCTATTTCGAGGACGACTGGCGCAAACTGTGGCTTCGGTTAGACTCCCTCACGCCACAAGCTGAGAAGGCTGGCGTTGGCGTGTTTGATCTGAGCGTGGTGCCGGAGAGCAATCCGTCGCTCGGCAAGGCACAAGCTCCGCGCGCAAAATTCTTCGCCGTCGAATACACGGGATATCTCACGGTTCCAACGACAGGAGTTTATACGCTGCATGCGCCGCGCGAATATGTGATGCCGGATATCGATCAGGGGTATGAACTGCGTATCTTCCTTGGTCAGCGCATTGTGCCCTACGCATACCGTACGCAGGCCATAGGGTTGAACGAATGGTATCCCTCCACGCGCTTGCATGCCCAAGGAAACTGGAGCGTAGCTTTGGAAAAAGGCACGCACCCGATTCGCATCACGTATGTAGATTATCGTACAGATGCACCAGCGCGCTTGAATCAAAAAGGGCTGAACGACTATGTCTGGAGCGGCGTCACCCCAGATGTGCGCATCTCAGGTCCTGGTCTTGAAAAGCAGCCGATTCCGACCGCATGGTTGGTGAGCGGCAAGTAAGTCGGATGAGGCGAATGAAAACAGAAAGCATTTTTACCATGAAGACACGAAGAAAAATAAAACGCCTGGGTTTGGAGATAGTTTCAAATTGGAATATTGGAATATCCGCCTTCGCTATGCCTACGGCGGACAGGTGGGAATATTGGAATAATGGGGTTGAGTGCCTTGCTGGGCGAATAGGCGTCCCCGCCTGTTCACTGGTCCGGCAACTGCCGGGCCAGCATAAGCAGCTGGCTTCCGCCAAAGCTACGGCGGACTGGTCGGGTACAGGCGAGGACGCCTATACGCCCAGGCTTACGACTAGACATCCGGAAAAAGTTACTCGCTCGTTTATTCCCGCCCTGCTTGCGGCAAGCCTGCTTCTTGCATTCCTCGCACCAATGGCTTTTTGCGCCCCTGCGCCGAAGCCCTTCGTTGACGGCGAACGGGTTCTGTTTCTAGGTGACAGCATCACCCGCGGTGGCGGCTGGTATTCTATGATCAGCCTCTTTTATGAGACGCGCTTTCCCGATCGTCGGATTACGTGGCTGAATGCGGGCATCAGCGGGGACATCGCCGCCGGCGCAGTGCAGCGGTTGCAGTGGGATGTCCTTGATCGCAAGCCGACCACGGTGGTCATCATGTTTGGCATGAACGAGTGCGGACGGACTGACTTGCCGGGTAAGCTGGGCAGCGATGAACGCGTCGCACTTTATCGGGACAACATGATTGCACTGGTCGGAAAACTGAAAAAGGCCAACATGAACGTGGTGCTGTGCACGCCGAGTCCCTCGGAAGGCACAGCTAAATTAGTGACTGAAGCAAAACCGGAAATCAACGCCGGCTTGTCTCGTTGCTCACAAGCGGCACGCGAAATTGCAGACCGGTTCAATCTGGCGTTGGTGGATTTCCACGGGCCGATGGACAGAATTGCCGCTGATTTTCAAAAAACAAATCCATCGTTCACACTCATCGGTAACGACCGCGTCCACCCCGGCGAAATAGGTTGTACCGTCATGGGGTATTTATTCTTGAAGGCGCAGGGGGTCACGGGCGTAGTGTCCGAGACAGTGTTGGATGGCGCAACAATCATTGCCAGTGCTGTCACTGTTTCCGAAAAGGCGTTACCGATGCCGTTCGAAGGCAAGGCGCGGGAAGCGTTGCATCTCTCGCCGGACAACGAATTGGAGAAAGCGCTAAAGACGCTGAAGAATCCGAACGAAGCGCACCGGTATCCAGGCTGGAGTTGCCTGCCGATTCAAGAGACACTCAACCGCCAAATGCTCTGTGTCACGAACCTGTCGGCGGGCGAATACGAACTGGTGATTGATGATACGCTGGTGGGCTGCTGGTCGCAGGACGCATTGACCAAGGGCGTCAATCTGGCGGGCGTGCGGAGCACCCCTCAATACCGGCAGGCTTTGCAGGTGAGTAAAATCCATACCCAACGTCACGGCCAGGCTGGAGGAAATCGCGGACTTGCCTTCACGCGTCTCTATACGCTGGAGCCGGCGCATGTAAACATGAACGACAAAGCGGCGGTGCAGGCTGTGCTCGACCGGCTCATCAATGACTCCAATGCCACCAACAATCCCAGTCTGGGTGCAGGCGGTTTCGCGCAAACCATGGCGAAGAATTATTCCAAGACGTTGGAGAAAGAGGCCGCGCTTGCCGCTACCAGCGCGGCAATGGAAGAGGAACTTTATAAACTCAACAAGCCGGTGCCGCATCGCTATTGCCTGCGTCCTGTGCGTCATCCGATTCCCGTGGAGCAGCGTCAGGCCGCTTTTGCAGCCCGCCATTCGCCCGAGCAGGTGGAGAAAACAGCCAAAGCGTTTTTAGACCTGCTGATCCTTGACAGCCCAGGATTGATGAGATCCAATCTGCGGTTGCGCAAAGGATTCCAGACGGTCGCCGACTTGGCCAAGGCGAACAAGCCGGTCGAAGCGCTCAATGCCTGGCGCGACTATTTCTTTGAGAAGCTACGTAATCCGACGGCTTATGGTTTGCCGATGGAATCCGTTGATCCCTACAAGGGATTGCTGAATCCCTCCGTCGCCACTCAGACGATTGCCCGAGCGGAGGAATTGATGCAGGGAAAGTTTGTACCCGACGCAAAGCCGGTGATGCCGGGGATGCCTGCGACTTCCGCACATGACGCCGCGCCTATGCTGCCGGGAACCGTCTGGTTGCCCCCTCCCGCAGGAGGCGCTTATGGATCTGCCAATCCGTGGCGGCCAGCGACCTTCCAGCCGCTGGCGGAGGCCTACCTCTTGACTGGCGAACGCCGTTTCCTCGACCAGTGGATTGCGTATATGGACGACTGGGCGATGTTCGAGTTGGCCGATGACAATGCGCGTCCGACTGACTTGCCGGATCTCACTAACAGTTTTTCCGGGCAAATCGCGACGGTGTATCGCACCCTGGCCGGTATTGTTCGGATGCAGCCGACACGGCAGACGGTTTTTCCCGCCGACACGCTGGCGCGGATTCTGAGCAAGTTGATCCGCGTTTATCCGCTGCCGGCGCTCGTCTATTTCGAAAGCAACCCGCAGAACTGGACACCGCATACCATGCCCCTCCTGATGGCTTCGGCGGCATGGATGGATGAGTTCAAGGCAACCGAGCAATTCTTTAACCGCGCGCGTCGTCGGCTGGAAAACTACGGAACGAATGAAGGCTTGCCAGATGGTTCGGAGACGGAACATGCGGTATGGTATAATCGCGCTTTCTATGGAAGCAACGTGGAGGCGGTGGAATTTGCTACCGCCCGGCGGAACGTCCCGATCTATCAACGCCCGACATGGGAGAGTGCAATTTCCAGTCTGGCATGGGAGCAGGACCGTATTCGCGCCGCGACCGACCGGGCCCGATATCTGTTGCAGATGCTCACGCCGCAAAGCCAGAATCCCATTGGCAATCGGAATGATCAACGGTTAATCAAGGGCGTCACGAAAGACGATGAGTTTGATTTGTATGAGCGCGCGCCAGACCTGCGCGTGTTGATGGACACCTTGCTCGGTAACACCGCCGCCGGTGTGCCGTCGTTCACGATGTCGGCGTTTCCGTACAGTGGCAGTTGGTTGATGCGTACAGGGTGGGGAAAAGATGCTGGCTACGGTCATTTCTTCTGCTCGCCATATCCTACTGGCGGCCACGGCTTGCCGGGCATGAAGAGTAATAACAGCTTCTACCTCTCCCTCGCCGGACAGGATCTGTTGGTCAACGGTGGTTTTGGAAACTATTCCTATTGCCGATCGCCGTTGCGTGTGGATGGCCTTGAGCAGTTCGCACAGGCAGGACTGGGTCACGGCGGTGTCGGAAAATCACATAAGGGGTTCACAGTGGGTTACCTCGACCCGCAGCCCCCGGCGTGGCGCGCTCATTCGAGTACCTGGATCGATCTGGCGGAAGGAATTTATGAAGGGCCTTATGGCGAGTCAGGGGACGATCATCACGATGACGGCGTATTCACCGTTGCGTTTCTCGCGGATCGCGCTCGGTCTGTTCTCGTCGGTATTCGTCATCACCGGCAGGTGATCTTTGTCAAAGATCCCGGCGTGTGGATTGTCGTAGACCGTCTACAGAGTACACAGCCCCATGACTATTCGCTCGACTGGTTTATGCCGGTCGCGCCAGTGCGTGAGTTCGAGGGTAAACGCAAGGGGCGCTACTCCGGCAAGACCTTCGCTCCGGACAAGGTCGTTTTCGACGATGCCCAACAAATGTTGACTGCCGCTGGGGACGGGATGCCGAACGTGGTGATTCGCCATTTCGGTCCGCGACAGACCTTCGGCACGTTACGCATTGATGGCGAAGCGGTCAAGGACGACTACACGATCGGCTATAAGCTCTATGACTTCTGGCGCACCAGCGGCAGTTGGAAAAGCACGGGCAACGATGTGATGATCTCGTTGGTGGAGGTCATTCCTGACGGACAGAAATCGCGGATGGCAGAGATTGAAAAGGTTGCTGGTGGGTTCCGGGCTCGCACGTTGTCGGGCGAAACACTTCGTTTCACGGCGACGCAAGACGGGCGTGACGAGTTGAAACTGGGTGACCGTGGGTTGATGCTCGGCGAGGAGAGCTACGAATTCCAAGGCGACAAACGAATCCCGATCTATTGTCCAATCGCCCCAGTCAAAATCGCGCCGGCACGCGATGTCATCGCCGGGCCGGAGGCCGTGACATTGACGAGCGCGACAGCGAATGTGGAAATCCGATACACCTTGGACGGCAGCGAACCCACCTTGCAATCACCACGCTACAACGGGCCGTTCACGATTAATAACACCGTCACTGTTCAGGCTCGGGCGTTTCGCCCGGGGTTGGTACAGATGCCCGGCAGTCTGGCCGGCACACATGCCACGGTGATCGCCGTGGCGAACTACAAGCTCCAGAAGCCATTGGAGCCGGTCACCGGGCGAACGCAGCCAGGGCTCAAGGCAGCGTATTGCGAAGGCGATTGGAAAGATTTGATCTTCTTCCCGGAGCGGGTAATCCCGAAACAGACGACCGGTGTAAAGAATCTTTTCGACCGTTGTGTACCCAATGTTGAAAAGGTCGTTGGCTGGACCTATTCTGGTTACTTGGCCATTCCCGAGGATGGGGTTTATACCTTCCACGCGCCGCAGGAGCTGGTGACCTCGCGGCAGGAGCCGGGGTATGCGCTGCGGCTCTTTGTCGGACAAGAGATGAATGGCATCGCACGTGCGACGGGTAATCTCAATGAGTGGTATCCTGCGAGCACTCGGCACGCGTATGGGACGTGGAGCATCGCGTTGAAGAAAGGGCTTCATCCGTTCAAGGTGATCTATGTGGATTATCGGACAGATGCCGTCGAACGCCTGAACCATCCCGGCTTGAAACTAAACGTGATGTGGGACGGCGCCAAGCCGCAGGTTCTGGTGTCTGGTCCAGGGCTCTTGCCCAGTCCAATCCCTGTTGACTGGTTCTGTTTTGTAAAATAGGAGATTTCAATGAAAAAAAATGGTGTTGCTCTGTCAGTGCTTTTGATGATGCCACTGGTTGCGATTTATGCTGATGAGGTGAAGGTTGCAGGCATCTTCGCAGACTATGCGGTGCTTCAGCGCGACCGCGCAGTGCCCATCTGGGGGCAAGCTGCCCCCGGGAAGTCTGTCACAATCGAGTTCGCGGGTCAGAAGAAAACCGCCACCGCCGATGGTGCGGGCAAATGGCTGGTGAAACTCGACCCCATGCCCGCCAGTGCTGAGCCGCGCGAGTTACGAGTCGGCAAGGTTGTCCTTCGCAACCTGCTCGTCGGAGACGTCTGGTTTATTGCGGGCGGCAGCGAAGTCGGGAAACGGGCGACCGATCTGGAACCCGTGGAGAAGGTGCGCGTCTTCCAGATTGCCCCTGGCACGGCACGCGAGGCTTTGCAGCAGGTAAAAGGCCGCTGGTCTGCCGTAACCGCCGCGACGCTGAAGACGCTGCCTGCGGAAGCGGTGCTGCTCGGCCGCGCGCTCGCGACGGAACTGAACGTTCCCATTGGTATTGTCAGCGCGTCCTGTGGTTACCCGGTTGAATCCTGGATGAGTCTGGAAGCACTTGCCGCGACACCCGAGGCCGCGCCGATCCTTGCTTACTACGCAAGCAATGTCTGGAAGATGCGCGCGTTCGGCACGTATGAGGAACGGCTTCAAGCGTGGACCGAGTATTGCCAGAAGTTGCCGTTGAATCCGCCTCCCAAACCTAAGCCCAGCGATGTGGACACGCTCGCCCAACAGGAACCTGCCGGTGTGTGGAACGCGATGATTGGGCCGCTTGCTCCATTGGCGATGTGCGGCGTGGTGTGGGATGGCGGCGAGGACTGGGGTAGCCAAAGTCGGGCTTTTCAGCAAGGCCAACTTCTGCCGGCGATGATTGCCCATTGGCGGCAAGCATTCAATCATCCAACCTTGCCCTTTGTGATCGTCCAGCTACGTCCGCATCGTTACGCCATGCCGTTCGGCATTGATGGGCGAATGGCGGCGGAGTTGCGCGACTCGCAACAGCGCGCAGCGATTGCGGCGAAAGCAGCGTTTGTTGGCACGATTGATCTTGGGGCTGATCCGAAGCCGGACGCGGTCGCACCGCGCATCGCGAATGCGATTCTGGGTAAAGTCGGCAGGCCGCAACTGGCTGGTTCGGAAATCAAAGGCGACAAAATTATCCTGCGCTTCTCCGATACACGCGGCGGGTTGACGGCGAAAGGCGGCACGCTGAAAGGGTTCGCCATCGCCTCTTCCATCTATCGCTGGGTATGGGCGGATGCGAAGATTGAGGGCGACAGCATCATTGTCTCGGCGCCAACTGTGCCCAAGCCGCAAGGCGTGCGTTACGCCTACGAAGACCTGCCTTCGCAAGGCGCGACGCTCTGTGATGGCGCCGGCCATCCTGCGGCACCGTTCCGAACCGACACTCATTTTGCCCTCACCGATCTCAATCTCGACCCGAGCGCCGACGTGCTGCGCTACACGCCGCGCACCGACTTCGGCATGGAAGACCCGCGCTTGCCGCGCGTGCTCATCATCGGCGACAGCATCTCGGGCCATTATCTCTACGAGTTACGAGAGCTGATGCGAGGCAAGGCCAACGTCATTGGCGAATCCAGCGCTTCCTCGCGTTATCCCATGGAGAAGTATCGCTGGTCAAAGCTCGGCCCGCATTTCTACCGCAGTGACGCGGCATCGAAGGACGATGACTTGAAGAAGTTCCTTGCCGAGCAAGGCCCGTTCGACATCGTGCATTTCAATAATGGCATCCACAACTTTTCCCATGCCAACCCTGGCGACGAGAAACCCTACGCCGAACAGCTCCGCAAGGTTGTCGCCACCATTCGCGCTTCGGGGGCGATCTGCCTGTTCGCCAACTCCACCGGCACCGTCGCCGACAACACCATCCCTCGCAGTCCGCGTTACCTCTCGAATTGCCTCGCCTTCAACGCCGCCGCCGAAGCTGTGATGAAAGAACTCAACGTTCCCGTCACCGACATTCACGGCCTTATTCAGCCGCGCATCAAAGAACTCATCAGCACCGATCTCATTCACCCGAAAGCCGAAGCTTCGCCGTTGATGGCCGAACTCATTGCCAAACGTCTGACCGAAACCCTTGCAAAACGACCCAAATAAAAACCATGAAACGTATTTCATTTTTCACCTTTACCGCCCTGCTGCTTGCGCCATTGGCCGGATTGCTTGGTGCGGAAACAGCCACAAGTCATCCGTCTCTCGCACCGCTCACGCCATGGAGGGCTCCGGTGTGGGATGACTATGTGCGCAATGGCCCAACCGGTCAAAACCTGCCGGATTTTTCCAAAGCGGGTTATCACTCATCCAAAAACCCTATTTCCAATCATTCTGTTACCAATGTGTCTGTCGCTGATTCTGGAGCCATTCCCGATGATGGCAAAGATGATGTTGCGGCCATCCAAGCGGCCATCCATGCGGTTGAGAAGAAAGGGGGTGGCATCGTTTATTTCCCGCCGGGGGTTTACGATTTAAATTTCACTCCTTTCTCCTCCGATCTCTCATTTGACCGGAAACAATACGGGCTGGTCGTGACGCGATCCGGAGTCGTTTTGCGGGGAGCCGGCTCGGGTCCAATGGGAACGGTGCTCCGCCAACACAACACATTGCTGATGACCCCTAGCGGGGGTGGCGAGGGAATGGCTCTGGTTCGATTTATGGGTTCCGGCAAAACGGGTAAACGTGTGCCGATCACGGCGGATGTCAAGCGAGGCGAATGCCTCTTAACGGTGGAAAACAGCGCTCTGTTCAAGGCCGGTCAGATTGTGAAATTAACCCTTGTTGATCCTGCTGTTGACGCTGCCAAACCTAGCCCTGAAAAAGCCGACCTGACACGTGCGTTGGTCGAGCCGTTTATTTTACACGATGCACTTGTTGATTATCTTCGGACAGGGGCCCGCGGGGGGATCATGGCTCTGCTCGAAATCGAAGCGATCGTTTCTCCCACGCGAATCCGCTTGACGCAACCGTTGCGCATCGATTTGTTTACCCGTTGGCAACCTACACTTTGCACTTTCGAGACCCTCAGCGAAGTGGGAATCGAGGGCATTCGTTTTGAATCTGATTGGAAGGGAGGCTACTCTCATCACAAGCCTTTCCCGATCGATGCCACAGGCGGCGACTATGTCAAAGGGGGGCCTGGCATTCTCCGTTCTGCGCAAGAACAGAATTACGCCTGGAGTGCACTGAGTTTCTCCTATGTATCCGACGGTTGGGGGCGTGACCTGAGCACTTACAATTACACTCAGGACATCGGGCTTAATCAATGCAAGTTCATGACGTTTGAACATATTCAAATCACGGGGCAGAAGGGGCACACCGGCATCACGGTATCGCGGTCATTCGACAACCTGATTCGCGACGTGACGATTACGGCGCCTCGCGTACACACCTTCTTTGTCGCCGGCTTTTCCTCGGGAAACGTATTTATCCGGTCCAAGTTTTTGTATGGTCCCTTCGATAAGGAATCCGGATGTGATACCTGTCTCGATTTCCATGGATACGCCCCCTATGAAAATCTTTACGATACCATAGAAAATGCCTATGTATACCCTGGCGGGGCGCTAGGCTATTTGCCTCATGCGGGTGTGAGAAACGTATTTTGGAATATCATTGCTCCCCCCCAAATGTTGCGGGGCGGGAATAACGGGGAGTTTTTCCGCACCTATGCGCTAACCTCCAGCCGAAAACCGCTTTCCGCCCATGAACACTGGCCCAAGTCTTTTCTCATCGGGGTTCACCGGAAAGGTTCCAAAATCACGGTGAACGGTCAGGATGCAGATCGGGCAGATGAATGGCTTACGATTCAAGGACTGAATCGGCCAGGCGTTGTTCCCGAATCGCTCTACGAGGCCCAAGTGTCCAGTAATAAAAAGCAAGAGTCGAAGTCACTCAAATAACACGAGGAGCACGAAGTTGGATGAAGGAATTACTTCTTCGTGGCCTTCGAGGTGAGGATTTTGGATTGCGGACGGCTCTGGCGTTAGAAAGTAGCACACAACTTATATGAAAATGACGCTTATACGAATAGCGATTGTGTTAATCTGTTGGGTGGTCAATGCTGCGAATGCCGCTGCCTCTGAAGAGGATTTGCGGAAGATGGTTCCAGCGATCTTTGCGGAGGCGCAGGTGCAGTATCGTGGGATGCTGAAACAGATGGAGGCGTATCCCGGCCTGTTGCCCCGAACCGTAGACAACGGAAAGTTCATCGCAATAAAGGCTGATGATTGGACCAGCGGATTTTTTCCGGGCGCGCTCTGGTATCTTTACGAGTACACGAAAGCTGACGAGTGGAAGGTTGCTGCAAAGGACTACACCGCACGTCTGGAAAAGATTCGTCACTACACAGGCAACCATGATGTGGGGTTCATGCTCTATTGCAGTTACGGTAACGGGCTGAGGCTTGCTGATGTACCCGGTTACAAGGAGGTGCTGCTGGATGGCGCAAAAGCGTTGAGCACGCGTTACAACGAAAAGCTGGGGTTGATCCGCTCCTGGAATAACTACACCTTCCCGGTCATCATTGACAACATGATGAACCTCGAACTGCTCATGTGGGCGTCACGTAACAGCGGTGGGGCGCGGTGCGAAGCCATTGCGCGAAGCCATGCGGATGTGACGTTGAAGAACCACTATCGGCCGGACGGGAGCGCCTATCATATCCTTGACTACAATCCCGAGACAGGGAAGATAGCAGGGTATTACTCAGGGCAAGGCCAATCGAAAGACGGACCTTGGGCACGTGGACAATCGTGGGGGCTCTATGGATTTACGATGATGTATCGGACGACCAAGGACAAGCGATATCTAGATAAAGCAGTGGCTGTTGCAGATTATTTGAGCAACCATAAAAATATGCCAGCAGACGGCATTCCGTATTGGGACTACGAAGCTTCCAATATGCCCAATGCTTGCAGGGATGCTTCTGCAGGCGCGATCATGGCTAGCGCGTTGCTTGAGTTGTCTGGCTACGTCGATAATGCAAAGGCGAAGTGCTATCGGGCGATGGCGATCCAGCAATTATGCTCCCTGAGTTCCTCACATTATCGTGCCGCACCCGGTTTCAACAACTATTTTTTGTTGATGCACAACGTGGGTAATCTGCCACAAAAATATGAAATAGATGTTCCGCTCAACTACGCAGACTACTACTATCTCGAAGCACTGTTACGCGTGTTAAAGTCTCGGTGAACCGCGTAGTCCGATAATAAAGAATCAGCGTATTCGCTTCGCGATTTTTCTATCTTTTAGTCATGCAAGATACAAGAAGAGGGGATGGCTGGTTTTAAAGGGAGAAGGATGCACGGGGAGGCAAAAATAATGCGAATGAAAGTGATGACTATGTTGGGGTTGGTTTGTGTTGCGGCGACCGCAACGTCCGCGGCCGTGAACGGACGCTATGTCCGCTTCGAGGCGCCGGCCTCCTCGCGCATGGGCATCCATGAGCTCGAGGTCTGGAGCCAAAACGCGAACATCGCACTCAAGAACAAGGCGCTAAAATTCGCCGGGATCGGCTGGCAGGGGGGCGACATCAACGAGCGCAACCGCGGCTGGGCGGTCATTGACGGGGTGGCGAACTTTGAGGCGCGAAGCACCGAATACAGCACCGCCGGTGCGATGAATGTGTGGCTGGAGATGGATTTCGGCGCCGAGCGGACACTTGACAAAGTCGTCGTCAAATCGACGCTGAAACCGATCTACGACGACCGCGCCAAACGGCTGGTGACGGTGCTCGATGGCGAGCGCCGGGTCCTGTGGTCGGCCGTCTACGACATTCGAAAAGCCCCGTTTGACAAGGGCACGGCCGCCTTTGAACTCGCCGCCGGCAAGGGGCCGCTGATCGGCCGCACGGTGCCGGCCGGCGCCGGAAGCTGGGCGCCCCTGGCCGATGTGCTCGAGGTCGCCCCGGCGCCGACGACACCCGGACAAGAGGCGCGGGCCGTCCGCTTTGCCCAACGCAATTCCCCGGCCGCCATCGAGCAACTCGCCAAGGCCTTCTTCGCCTGCATGGACTTGGACAAGCCGGAACTGGCCGGGGTCAGGGCCAAATTCCAAGCGGGCGCGTACGCTGCTGCACTCGACGCCTATCGCGACCATTTTCTGAAGAAGTTGCAAACCGTGGCCATGATGGATGAAGGCGGGCATCCGCTGGAGTTCGAGGCGCTTCGGGATCTTGGCGGCGCGGCGGATCTCCTGCGCGGTGTCGCCGTCACGTTCGAGCGCTTCGAGGTTTCGGCTCAGGCGTTCTCCCCGGGAATGATCGACTGGGAGAACACCGGAAGGTCGGTCGGCGAGATCCAGCAACCGCTGCTTTTCGCGTTTGTCAAGACCGGCGACCTGCGCTATCTCGCGGCGTGGAGCGCCATCACCGATGACTGGGGCATGAACCTGGTCGGGACACTGGACCGGGCCGCCGCCGACGGGCGCGTTCTGCGCAACTATTTCGTCAAGGACACCTTGCAGAACTTCAACGGTTTTGCCGCCAGTCTGGCGTACGCCGCCGGCCAGCGTGCGAAAGAAGCCGGCCAACTTTCCGGCGCTACCCTTGCGCGCTTGCTGATCCCGGTGCTCGAGGACTATCTGCCGCCCTACTGGTGGGTCTGCCGCCGTGCGGTCTTCAACCATACCTTCAATGCCATGAACGCCGCCACGGTGACCGCGCGGATTCTTGATGACTTCCATGCTGGCGAGCGCCTCGACCGGGAAAACAGGCAGCATTGGCAGAGGGTTGGCAGCATGATGATGACCCGCGACGGTTCGATGCAGGAGATCGGCGACGAGGGTCACCTGTTCATGCAGTGGCGCATGGCGGCCTTCGTCGACCATATGAAGCGGACACCACCGCCCTGGCTGACACCCGATTTTCTGGCCGAGTTCGAAACCATCTGGCGTCAGACCGTCCTCTATCCGCTGCGCCACCTCGCACCTGACGGTTACGGGCACCGGCTTGGCCACCGCGATTACAACTATTTCAATCGTCTCTGGTGGCTGCTCGATCCGCGGGCCGGGGTACTGGAGCTGGGTTCGAGCGACACGCTCGACAACACGGCCATCGTACGCGCTCCGGAGTTTGCCGCCATCCTGCAGGCGGTTTTCGGAGCGGGGCATGAGCGTACCTCGCTGCAGCCGGATCGTCAGGAATACTGGGACAAGGTCACCGGCTTTTACGGGCGTGCGTACACGCCGCCCCGAACCGTCAGCGACTGGATGCCATACGCCGGGCTTTGGTACCTGCGCCGCGACTGGGCGCCGGACGCCACCTACGTCCACATGCTCTGCCAGCCCAAGGGGCATCCGGGGTCCAACGGCTCCGCCTGGAACACCGAGCTGCACTATTTCGATTATGGCTCGCCGCTGCTGGCCCTGGGTCCGGTCTGGATCGACGGGCAGCCGCCATTCAACGAGGCCGGAACCCAGACGTACAAACCCGGCAGCAAGACCGAATGCCTGACAACCGCCAGCGAGCGGCCGATCCCGTCCCGCTGGCATACGTCGCCCATGATGGACTACGCGGAGTCGTTTTACGAGGGCACCTATCAAACCCATCGCGAAGCGCGAGGGACAACTTTCGCTCCTGCCGCCCCGGCGTTGGGCGAGTCTCCGGTCGCGGAGGCCCGCGCTGACCGCCGCGTAATCCTGTTCCGTCCGGCCCGGCTGCTGATTGTCACCGATGCTGTCCACACCTCTGCTCGTGACACGCCGCGCCACTATGAGATCCGGCAACGCTTCGCCACGCCTAATCAGGTCGGCAAGGAGACGCCACCTGTTGGTACATTCAAAGGCGACGCGCGCCGGCTGACGCTGGTGAACGATAACGTGCCTGGCGTCACCGTCCACCGTTTCACCTCCGCCGAGTTGTCGTGGGATCCCCGGAAGACACCCGATTCTTGGACCGGCAAGGAAACGGGCGGCCAAGGCGGAGCCGCGATGATGGATCACACCGGTGTGCAGGAAAAGCGCGGCGGCATCCTGCGGGCCAAGAGCAACGGGCTACTGCTGATGAGTGCCCTGCTCGAGCCGCATCGGATCCCCGGGGAGACAATCGTCATGGCGACGAAGGATCTCAGTTCTGAGAACGTCACTGGGTTTGCCGCCACCCTCGCCGACGGTGCCACGCTCATCTGGCTGGCCACCGATGGCGGCCGCCGCAAGCTTCAGGCCGGCTCTTGGGAGCTCGAAGGCGAAGCGCTGCTGTTGTATCAGAGAGGCGAAGTGCTTTCGGGCCTGATCCTTGGCGGTCAGGCGCTGCGGATTGACGGTCGCCGCGTCACGCTGGAGAGTCCGGATTGTGAAGTCACCGGGATCGCGAAAAGCGGCCTCTTCGGAACGGGGCCGTCATTGAAGGCCACGCCCATTCACCGGCCCATCGACCCCGTCACGTTTTCGCCCCAGGTGGCGGTCTTCACCGGTTCCACGGCAGTCACCCTGGCCAGCGCCACGCCCGGCGTGCAGATCCGTTACACGCTTGACGGCCGCGAGCCGGACTTGGGTTCGCCCCTTTACACGGGACCTGTCACCCTCGCAGACAGCACCTATATACGCGCCCGGGCTTTCCGGCCTGGCTGTCGCGAAATGCCCTTCACGTCCGCTGGCACCGAAGCCACCGTGGTCAGCGAGGCCCGCTACGTTCGCCGCGCACTCAAGCCTGCGGTTGTCCAAGCGTCCGACTTGAAACCCGGCCTGTGCTGGGAACGGGTTGCAGGCAGTTGGCGGCAACTTTTCAGTCATTTAAACCTGCCCGATGTCCTGCCGGCTGTGGCCCGCGGCCAAACCGAGAGACTATTGGATGTCTCGATGCGCCAGGGCGATGGCCCCTTCGGCGTCCGCTATTCTGGCTTCCTCGACATTCCCGCCGACGGCGTCTGGACCTTTCATGCGCCCGAAGAATATGTGGGCGCGAGTTGCGAACCGGGGTACGACCTGCGGGTGTGGGTCGACGGCGAGGAGTGGGACATCGGTCAGCGCTATCACGGCCGCGGCCTCTGGAGCGTGCCGCTGGCCAAGGGGCCGCACCGGCTGCTGGTCACCTTTGCGGACGCGCGCCATCGTGATCGCACAGTGCACACCAGCGGTCTGTGGGCTGGCTATCCCAGCCCGTGGGTGGTCTGGAAAGGCGAGTCGCCTGTGCTTGAAATCAGCGGGCCCGGCACCCACAAAAAAACCATCCCTCAAGAGTGGCTGAGGCAGAAATAATGAAATCGAAGTCTGTTCAACAATAACGTAATTCTCTCTCCTCCATTCCAGTGAAGTTACCAGTCAGGATTTTACCCCGAAGAGCACGAAGAACACGAAGTTTTGAAGGATGAAGCAGGGCCCCCTTCGAGGCGAGGATTGATTGCGATCGGTTCTTGCGATAGAAAGTAGTACACAACTTATATGAAAATGACGATGCCCCCGCTATTTTTGCAGATACGCAGGTGCAGTATCGCGGAATACTGAAGCCGATGGAAACCCATCCTGGCCTGTTGCCTCGAACCGTGGACAAGGGAACGGCTTTTGCGGTAGAGTCATGCGACAAACCGTGAAGAGTCTAAAAATAGGGCCAAAATAATCACAAAAAAAGTTTGAAATAAATAATTTACTCACTTGACATGAAAACATGTGTTTGGCAAAATATAACAAAACTTACGGAAAGTAGGTTTTCGGAATGATTGGTAATAGTTAAATAGAGGAGATTGTGTGATGAGTATAAAAAAACTTACGTGCGCAAGCTGGATTGGCTTAGCAAGTGTGTTTACATTAGTGGCACAGGCACAAAATACTGTGGTTACTAATAACTGGAATGTCACGCCGTGGAACGTGGGGTCTGCATTTAAGGCCTTTGAATCTGTTCCCTCGTGGGCAACTAATGACCTCAATCAATCGATAACATTAAGTAACATACCAGCTCGCGATTATTATCGCTTTTGGGCGAGTTCGGTTCCTGTTGGAAACGCAATGGTTTTTGCAACACTCGGTATCACCAATACCATCAGTGGCGCAATCATTCAAACGGGCGCGCCGATTTTTATCGATATGCGTTGCAAAATGAATCCGTTTGACACTACTCCTCCACAAATTGAGGCCAATACGCTCCTTTGTTTCTACGCGAACGAAACGAGCAATTTGGTGGTGGCCTCATCAAGCCAATGCATAACGAATAATACCAAGATTGATCCGGCACGCTATTATCCTATTATGATTCGTTTTGCCACGGATAAGTTCGATGTTTTCTTTGACACCACAAACGCTCCTACTGTATCTCTCTTGGCGACTACGAATGTCATATCGAAAATGGTCATTTCCGGCGCGGGCGAAATAGATGACCTCTATATCAGCTATGGTGATCCATTACGGACGACAACCAATTCGGTAGTCGCGCTGCCTACGACGCCTGAAGGTGGTTGGTCTTCGACTCCTGACGCGGCGGAGCAGGTTGTTAGAAACTGGCTTGCGAACAAGGTCGCAACCGGTACCTTTACAAAAGCGAATGCTGACAAGTTCTTCCTGATAGATGCAGCACCGACGAGTGAGACATTTGTTGGCGCACTGGGCATCGGTTCCTTTAGCTATAACCCAAGCACGTCGAATGTGACGGTTGTCGTCACGTTGAAAACAGATGCGACATCAAAGAAGACGGGCAAGATCAATGGCAAGCTCCAGTTAAAGGGCGCAGGCGATTATAACGCGGCAAAGAGCGGTGGATGGTCTAGTTCTCTTGGGGATACGGCGATTCTTACGAACGATTTCGTCAATGGGTCTGCAACCTACACGTTCAAACTCATAGGCGATGCGAACACGAACAAGTTTTTCCTCCCAATCATCGTATCGCAATAAAGGAAGACAGGAGAATCACTATGAAAAATATTCTATGGACATTGGTTTTTGTGGCGCTGACAGGTTCTGCGTTTGCGGAGACGATCAGTAAAAAGACGTTGACCTTCTGGACGCAGGGCATTGATCGGTATGCGGATGGTACGCAAGTGTTGGATAATGAGCAGTATGCGCTCGTGTATGTGACTCCCGGACAGTCCGTCGGTGGCTTTTACACGGATGGCTCGCTCATCAATACGACGAATAATCAGTTGGTGTGTAAGCTTCCAGCAGCATTGAATGGTAAGTGCACGGAACAACAGGTTCAGTTCTATCCCAGCCTGATTACAAAGGCAGCAGGGGGTAAGTTTGTCGTCGTTATGCTGGATACACGTTTACCCAGTACTGAAACGACGCGGACGCTTGGCGAACTCGTCATGGGCTGGGGTGTTGCCGGAGAGGCATCCGGTGTTTCATCAGCCACGACGGTGCTCGGTGAAGTCGCTGTGCAGCAAGCGGCACAAGTCAGTGGGAATGCTCAACTTCCTGTGGATGTCGGCGCGCCGCTCATTTCGGGCATTGAGGTGAAGGGAGACAAGGTTGTTGTCACCGTGAAGAAGGTTTCTCCAAAGGCCAATTATGAGCTGAATGCAACGGATGACGTCAAGAAGGATAAATCGCAGTGGGCGAGGAGCTTCAAGGCTCAACGTGGCGCTTCATCTGGAACGATGGAGCTGGAATATCCAGTTGCTGACGGCTCAAAGCTATTTAAGGTTGTCATACCTGTTAAGTAAGGAGATTGAACATGAAAAAATATACAGTATTAAGTGTGCTCGCCTTGGCCTGTTGTAGTATGAAGGCTGCTGAACTGGACGGTACCGGGTTTGCCGGATATACGACAAACACCGTATCCCAAGGGTTTTCGATTGTGGCTGTTCCGTTCAGCGGATTTGATACGAACAGTTTTACCTTCACGAACCTCTCGTTGAATGCTCTTATTTTGACCAATGGATTATCCATTGGCGATCGGTTGATTGCGTTTGATGAAACGTCTCAGAATTACTCCTATTATTCGTTGACGTCAACAAACTGGAACCCATTGCAGGTTACGGACGTAGCACCTGATACGACAAACAGAGTTGTCAACGCTTTACCACTCTCAGGCTTTACCAAGGCTCAGGGGTATGCCTTCTGGTTGAAGACCCAAAGCGCAACAACAACGGTCTATCTACAAGGTGCTGTGAACACGAATGCATCGGTTGCGGTTGCTAGTGGTTTCTCACTGATTGGTAATGCGTTGCCGACGCCTCTTCAATTGAACGACAGTTCGTTTACAAATGCGAATCCCTGGTTTACCGCGGGTCCCCCAGGATTTGGCGATGAGATTCATGCTGTCGTGGGTACTAATTACGTGAAGAATGTGTACATTAACAGCCGGTGGAAGCAGGTGGAGTATCCTTCGACGGGTGCGGTCTTTACGAATGATGCAGCAATCATACCAGCAGGTACAGGCGTGTGGTTTAAGCGCATTGGAACTACCCGAAACTTGATTTTGAAATAAGGAGTATTGATTATGAAAAAAACAATTTTAGTGGCCGGAATTTTAATGGTCGCATCGATGGTTCAAGCAGAAATACTTGCTTGGCGGGTTGATCTGGGTGGTGCGAATACTACGTTTGATACAGCAAAACTGTTTGCTACGTCCGAGAGTGGCGCTGGTTACGAGCTTACAGGAACTGTAATTAGTGGTCCGATCAACAAGTTTGACAATACTTATGGTCTTGTAACTTACGAGAGTGCGGTGACCGCTGGTTCCGCGAATAACTTCTACGTTCGATTGTATCTTGGAGGAAGCGAGGTGGCAGGGGGTTATAGCGCTCTGAAGTCTTGGAGTACGTTAGTGGCTGAAGGTTCGTTGGTATCGGGAAACACGCCTGATATACCCGCTACGGCATGGAATGCTGTTCCAGAGCCCACAGCGATGGCGTTGTTGGCGATGGGCGTGTCAGCGTTGCTGTTACGGCGTAAGCGTGCAGTATAAGACGACTGATCCTCATTAAGTATAAAAGGCGCGGACATGTTTGTCCGCGTCTTTTTTTGTGGAATAGGGGGACAGACAAGGCTTCCAAAGCCGGAAACAGGTAACATTTCGTCATCATGAATGTATTGATAATAGGGGGCACAGGGTTTGTCGGTTCGATTTTAACGGACCGGCTTCTCCAGGACGCACATGAGGTCTCTCTCTTGATCCGAAACGAACATGATGCACGTACGGTCATGAGGGGTGCCTCATTGATTCAGGGCGAGCCTACGGTTCCGGGACCTTGGCAGCAGATGATCAGAAATTATGACGTGATCATCAATCTGGCAGGAGCCTCAATATTTAGTCGGTGGACACCTCAGCAGAAGCGGGCCATACGAGAGAGCAGGGTGTGTACGACGCGGAACATCGTGGAGGCACTAGAAGCACGTCCGAGTCAGTCCGTCACGCTGCTGAGTGCCTCAGCAGTCGGCTACTATGGATTTCACGGAGACGAAGAGCTGACGGAGGAGGCGCCGCCCGGGGAGGACTTTTTGGCTACGGTTGCACGGGAGTGGGAGGAAGAAGCTTTGAAGGCGCGTCAGAAAGGGGCAAGGGTCTGCATCACGCGTTTCGGCATCGTGCTGGGCAAGAACGGCGGCGCCCTCAGTCAAATGATCCCGCTTTTTAAGAAATGTGTGGGTGGGCCTATCGGTAGCGGCAAACAGTGGTTCTCGTGGGTTCACGCGGCTGATTTGGCCGAGACTTTTTCGTTTCTACTCCAACATCCAGAACTGTCCGGTGCCTTCAACGTCTGTTCACCCAAGCCCGTCAGGAATAGCGACCTCTCAAAGGCGCTCGGGAAAGCTCTCCATCGTCCCTCCTTCATGCCAGCTCCTGGCTTCATGGTCAGATGGGTGCTGGGTGAGTTTGGTTCGGTGCTTCTGAACGGGCAACGCGTGATTCCCAAGCGCCTTATGGATAGTGGTTTTATTTTCAAATATCAGGAGATCAACGAAGCGCTTGTAGAACTCGTCATGCCGCTGCTGAAATGATGTAGCAACTTTCGATAAAATATGCGAAGATATATGCACGGTAATAAATAATAGAAAGAGGGATGAAGACTATGAAAACAAATTTTTCGCGTCGACAGTTCATTAAGGCTGGGACAGCAGGAACGTTCCTGATCTGTTCGCCCAAGACAGCTTTCACGTATACCGCCAATGAGAAGATACGCTTCGCACTCATCGGTATTGGAGGCATGGGCAGCAAGGGCGTTGGCATTGGCTTGGGGGAACAGGTTATAGCGGCAGCCGATGTGGACATGAGACACGCGGCCAAGTCGGTCGAGAGAATCAAGGACGGTTGCCCGGACGCAAAGTTTTATACGGATTACAGAAAGCTGTTTGATGAGCAGAAGCACCTCGATGCCGTGTGGGTGGCGACGCCGGATCATCATCACTTTCCGGCTACGGTCCGCGCTTTAGAGGCCGGGCTGAACGTCTACTGCGAAAAGCCGCTCTGTCACGATGTGTACGAGGTACGCAAACTCCGCGAACTGGCCAAGGTAAAGAAGGTGGTGACCCAGATGGGCCATCAGGGACATTCCGGCGAGCATATCCGTCTGCTGTGCGAGTGGATATGGCAGGGGGCGCTGGGCGATGTCACGGAAGCGCATATCCGGCCTCCTTACAAGCAAATGGATTTCGGGTCCACAGAAGCGGGACAGCCGGCGCAGCCACCGGCGAGCCTCGACTGGGATCTCTGGCAGGGGCTTGTCAAGGAACGGGAGTTCCGAAGCGGTATTCATCCGGCCAAGTGGCGCGGCTGGCTTGATTATGGTACCGGATTACTGGGCGACTGGTTCTGTCACAATGCTGACGGCGCAGTCTGGGGGCTTAAGCTTTATGAGGCGGAGACATGCGAGGTGGATTGCGAAGGCGAGCTGACCAGCGCAACCAACTGGGCACATGAGTGCCGCGTGTCATGGTCCTTCCCGAAACGTGGCAATATGGTACCCTGCATCATGCGTTGGAGCTCAGGGATCTACAATGACTATGTGGCCAAACCGATGCCTCTGACGATTGATCCTAAGCTCATCGCGGCGACCTCTTCGAATCCGAGTTCCTACTACGGAACCAAGGGCACGGCTGTTTCTGGCTGGTGGATGGGCAGTGCCCGGCTCTTCCCGGAGACGTTCATGAAAGAGGTGGGCAAGCCCAAGGAGATGATTCCGCGCGTGAAGGGTGGACATGAAAAAGATTTTCTGAACGCCATCCGCACGGGTGCGCGCTCGTCGGCTGACTTCGACTATTCAGCGCGGCTCACCGAGATCATGCTCATCGGCAATATCGCCACGCGGGTACGCGAGAAACTCTCTTATGATTTCCGCACCGGCCGGTTCACCAACAACGATAAGGCTAATTCGATGTTGAAGCGTGAAACGCGCAAGGGCTGGGAATTCGGGTACGTGTAGGAAACATCAGCACGTTTAGCGCGTGTCAGTTTTTTAACTCTCAACGTTTAACGTTTAACTCTTAATTTAAGAAGTTATACCACTGTCGAAAAGTATTTAGACCCTATTAAGGACACCAGACACATGGGAGGGGCACGCGTCTGCGTGCCTAGGACGAGCAGACGCTCGTCCCTCCCAGAGTGTGGAATAGTCCTTTTAGCATAAATACTTTTCGCCAGTGGTATTACTCTTTCATTTATTCCCAGTGCCCCATAGGAACAGGGGGACAGACAAGGCTTCCTCATTCCTATCCTCTAAAATGAGGATATTTTCATACCGACCTGTTGTGGTATGATGTTAATATATTTCTAGGGTTTCAAAAAAGGGGAATGCGAAAATGAGCTTTGGCTGTATCGTAACGGGATTGCTTCTGTTTTTGGTATCTACTGAAACAGGTCTTTGCGTATCAGGTGTAAATGCCACGCGGACAACAGAAGCGCTCTGCGATGCGTGGACCTTTCACCTGGGTGATGCGGAAGGCGCGGATAAGACAAGCTTTGATGATTCCAAGTGGCGAACGCTTGATCTGCCGCATGACTGGAGTATTGAACTGCCTTTTGACTCGAAGATGCCCGGCGGTAGCTCGGTGGGTTATCTGCCAGGCGGCCTCGGGTGGTATCGAAAAACCTTTGCTATTCCGGAAACGAGTAGGGGGAAGCAGGTGTTCGTGGATTTTGATGGCGTGTATATGGATTCCACGGTCTGGATCAATGGACACTTACTCGGCGGGCAACCGTATGGCTACACGAGTTTTCAGTTCGAGTTGACACCTTACCTAAAATTTGGCGGCGAGAAAAACGTCATAGCCGTACGCGTGAACGTCATTCATTCGACCGCGCGCTGGTATCCCGGAGCCGGCATCTACCGCCGCGTGTGGCTGACCACAATGGATCCGGTTCATATCGGCCAATGGGGCACGTATGTGACCACGCCTGAAATATCAAGTTCCCAGGCTGTTGTGCGCGTGCGCACCCAGGTGGCGAATCAGCGTGCTCAGCCCGTCTCAGTCACATTGAAATCAATCATCTTAGATCAGACGGGTAAGGTCGTTGCTGAAACCAGTTCACCCCATGCTGTCACGGCGGGAGGGGAGTATGAATTTGATCAGCAGGTGGTCATCCGGGAACCGCGTCTGTGGTCGGTGGATTCGCCACAGCTCTACCAAGTGGTTTCCAAAGTGGATGTCGGCGGTCGCACCGTGGATGATGTTGTGACGCCACTTGGAATTCGCTCAATCGAGTTTACTAAGGACCGGGGGTTCATCCTCAATGGCAAGCGCACAGATATCAAGGGCGTATGCCTGCATCATGACTTCGGATGCACGGGCACCGCTTTCTATCCGCGTGCACTCGAACATCAACTGGAAATATTGCGAGACATGGGATGCAATGCCATTCGCACCAGTCATAATCCTCAGGATCCAGAGTTTTACACCATCTGTGATCGGATGGGATTCTTGGTCATGGACGAAGCATTTGACGAATGGAAAAAGAACAAATTGGGCAATGGATATGGACGGTTCTTTGACGACTGGAGCGAGAAGGATTTGAGTAGCATGGTGCGCCGTGATCGCAACCATCCCAGCGTGATTTTATGGAGCATCGGCAATGAGATTAACGAACAGTACGTCACCAATGCTTGCGCAATGTCCACACGGTTGGTCGATATTGTGAAGAAACACGATCTGAGCCGTCCGGTAACGGCTGGGTGCAACTCGCCGGAACCGGCAGTGAATACGGGGTTCGAGAAGCCGTTGGACGTATTTGGCTTCAACTATAATCTGGATAAGTACGAGAAGTTTAAAGGGAAGAAACCTCTGATTGGTTCGGAGAACGCGACCAGTTTTAGTGCGCGCGGCTGTTATCCTTATACCTTCGACAGCACGATGACGCTGAAAATACTGGATGTGAATAATAACGTGGAATGTTCCAGTTACGGTCTCTTCTGGGGAGGGAATCGGAGCGAGGAGACGTTGATGGCGCTGAAGAAATCGCCGTGGGTTGCAGGGCAGTTTGCCTGGACGGGATTTGATTACCTGGGTGAATGCTTTCCCTTTAATTGGCCGGCCCATAATGGCCAGTTCGGCATCATTGATTTGGTTGGTTTTCCTAAGGATGTGTATTACCTTTACCAAAGTTGCTGGACCGAAAAACCTATGGTTCATCTTGTGCCGCAGAACTGGAACTGGTCGCAGTATCCAGGGCGGAAAGTACCGGTCTGGGTCTATAGTAACTGTGAAGAGGTGGAACTTTTTCTCAATGGCAAATCACTGGGAAGTAAGAAAATTGATCGGGATAAGATCCTCCATTTCGAATGGTTAGTTCCATGGGCTCCTGGAATTTTGAAGGCGGTGGGCAGGAATGCTGGAAAGGAAATTTGCTCCAACATCGTCCAAACCGCTGGTGCACCGAACAAAGTGGTCTTGGCTTCGGACAGGGCGGAGATCACTGCGGACGGTTGGGATCTCAGTTATGTGGAGGCACGGATTGTGGATGCGAATGGGACTGTTTGTCCGAACTCGGATATGCTGTTAAAATTCAAGATAGAAGGGGCTGGAACAATACTGGGTATCGGCAATGGGGATGCCGCAAGCATGGAATCGTTTAAGGGAAACAGTGTTCACACCTATCGCGGCTTATGCCGGGTCGTTATCAAGTCCACAAAAAAGGCAGGCACTATCCAGTTAACAGGATCTGCAGAAGGACTCAAGGCGGCTACGGTTGACATCGTCACAAAGCCTGGCCCTGCGGGCAAGTAATCTTATGTCATTAAAACAAATACCACTGCTCGGGTTCATGGGTTTGTACCTGTGTTCAATGGGTGCGCTGTCCGCTAAAGGTTCAGGCGCGATCCGAAAATTCGGTTATCCAGATCAACGGCTTCCTGGAATGGCGAAAGCCATCGTTCAGGGAAATACACGAACGCTGCAAAACGATCAGGTGTCATTCCGATTTGATGTGACGGACGGACAGGTGAAAGATGTTCGCTTTGAGATCAAAGGCGAACCGGAATCCACGGTGGCCATCAATGAACTGTTTGCTCTGATTGTGGACAACAAGCCGGTCAACGCGTCGGCGATGAAACGCGATGCTGTCATTCGGGAAGAAACGATTCCTGCGGACTCGGCTTCGCCCCGACTGGGCGATCATTCTTCTGCCAAAGCTTTTGCCCTGACCTTTACTGCTCCTGACGATTCTTATCGCATTGTTTGGAAATCGATCTTACGGGACGAGGCCAACTATATTTTGTTCGACGTGATGGTCACGCCGTTGCGAGGGGATTTGGGCTTAAACCGCCTGGCCCTACTGGATGTGACTGCCAAAAATATGAAGCAGATGGGCACTCCTGCTGGAAGTCCAGTGGTGAATGATCGCTTCTTCTTCGGGTATCACCACCCGACCACAAGGTCTCTCATCGCGGGCGACCATCTTACCTTTTACTGGGACCGCTCAAACATGGCGGTAAAAAAAGGTGAGTCGGTTCACCAGCGCGCTGTAATCGGCATCTACCCCAAAGATCAACTTCGCCGAGCGTTTAACTACTATCTGGAGCGGGAGCGGTCGCAGGCCTATCACCAAGTTCTTCATTATAATGCCTGGTACGATATTTTGCATACCGCTCGTACGAAGAAGGCAGATGAGGCCGAAGCACTGCAACGGATCGAGATTATCACGAAAGAACTGACGGTCAAGCGCGGTGTACCCGTCGAGTCGTTTATGTTTGATGATCCGTGGGACAATGTTTCCGGCACTGCTACAGACGTATGGCAGTTCGATCCCAAGCGTAATCCGAATGAATGGAAAGTCATGAAAGAGGTCGCCCAGAAGCACGGTAGCGCGTTGGGTGTCTGGATGTCTCCGCAAGGCGGGTGGGGAGGGCGTAATGTCCGCCTTGCAACGGCTCAGCAGAACAAGTTGCCTTATGCGATCAAAGATAAGGCCTTCAGTTTGTCCGATCCCGCCTACCTTGCCCGTTTCCGCGCGGTGTGCTTTGACTTCCTCCGCAACCAGGGTGTCAACATGTTCAAGTTCGACGGGTTCAACGAGCAACCGAAAAATGAATCTGAGCGCGAGGCACTGGTGAAACTGATCGAGGACATGCGCAAGGAGAAGGCGGACGTTTTCATCAACACCACCTGCGGCAGTTGGCCCAGCCCGTTTTTCCTGATGAATTCCGATTCGATCTGGCGTGGCGGAGGCGACATTGAGATGAAAGGCGTCGGGTCTGTTCGCGAGCAAGCGCTGACTTACCGGGACTGGACAACCTACATGAAGGTCGTCTTTCAAAGTCCGTTGTTCCCGATCTCATCGGTCATGGTGATGGGGCCCGTGCTGGCACCTTATGTTCATCATCAGGGATTTGATACCGCGACGGTCAAGGAGTGGAAGCATGAAGTCCGTTCCTATTTTGGCATCGGTGTGAATCTGCAAGAGCTTTATATCGCGCCTGACAATCCGGACACCGGCAAAGCCCTTATGACCGATGAATTGTGGAACATCGTGGCCGAAGGCGCTAGATGGGCCCGAGCCAACGAAGACGTGTTGGTCGATGCCCATTGGGTGGGCGGCGATCCTGGGTATGGCCGGATTTATGGCGTGGCTTCCTGGAGTCCGACGAAGGCGACCCTCATGCTGCGCAATCCTTCGGACCAATCTCAGTCGATCGACATTGAACCCGAAAAGGTCTTTGAACTGCCGGCGTATGTCATGGATCGCACGTTCACCCTGAAAAGCCCGTGTGCGGACGAAGCGGATAAACCCGCTGTCACGCTTACGGCAGGCAAGATTCACACCTTTAAGCTGAAGCCATTTGAGGTGCTGGTGCTTGAACGCAAGTGATGTTCCCGAAACCACACATGAGCCACATTTAATGTGGGCTGGATCAAAAAGAAAATCGTAGTATGAAAAAAGTTTTATCAATCATAGTCTCCATCGCTGGCTTCCATCCAATGTGCACGCTGTTGGCGGAAGAGAGGCATCCGTTGGACAAATTCAATGTGGTGTGGACCTCGCCCAGCAAGGACTACAACGGTTCCATGCCGATCGGGAATGGGGAGCTTGCCGCGAATGTATGGGTGGAGCCGTCCGGAGATCTGATTTTCTATCACTAGCATCCCATAGGTTACGCCAGAAACATTCCAGCACCTATGATTGGCA
>JBAXOG010000049.1:0-30647 GCA_037133395.1 bacterium
GTCAACTGACATTCGAAAGGCTATATGATTTTTTCGACAAACCGTGAAGAACCTAAAAAAATAAACAAAAACCAGCAAACTACTACATGTGTGAATTTCCACCCGAGCCTATTTTCTCGTTTTTGCGAAATTAAACTCTCGTTTTTGCAAAAATCAACGCGTACTGACCGCTGAGTCTTCATCAGAAAGCTTACGATAAAGCGTTGCCAGGCTAACCTTAAGAGTCTGAGCCGCCTTCTCCTTATCTCCCTGTGTGGATGCCAAGATTTGCTCCATGTACTCCTTTTCCTTGGCCTTAAGAAAACTTTTCAGTGATCCACTTGAGGTATCTGAAATGCCGGTACCCGACATCGTCTGCGCGAGACGTGGCTGATTCGCATTCAATGTAGCTTCCCTGACAACACGCGGAGGTAGCAGGTCGGGGGTTATATCCTCCCCTTCCACTAAAAAAGTCACCGCATGCTTAATCGCATTCTCAAGCTCGCGCACATTACCCGGCCATCGGTAGGCAATCAATAGTTCTTCTGCCTCCTTCGAAAGTTTAGTTTGTATCGCAGCACTGCGCATTTCCGAAATCAAAAAATGCCTGGCCAATGGAAGGATATCCTCATGACGGTCTCTTAAAGCAGGAATATCCAGTGTGATCACCGCAAACCGATAATAAAGATCTGCACGAAACATCCCCTGCTGAACCAACTGTTCCAAACTCGTATTGCTTGCCGCGATGACGCGCACATCCACCGGCGTATTTTTTATTCCACCGACCCGGCGTAATTCCTTTTCCTGTAAAACACGCAACAACTTACCTTGCAAGGCTAAAGGCAACGAGGAAATTTCATCAAGGAACAAGGTACCGCCATTAGCAACCTCAAAAAGACCCTCTTTATCGGCTATAGCGCCTGTAAAGGCTCCTTTCACATGACCAAACATCTCTGATTCCATGAGATGCTCAGGGATAGACGCGCAATTAACAGCAACCCATGGCTTATCCTTGCGAAGGCTCGCCTTGTGGAGGGTTCGGGCGATCACCTCTTTACCAGTACCACTCTCCCCGTTGATCAGAATGGTTGCGGCTGTTGGCGCAACACGCTCTATTTTCTTGCAGACATCCAGCATCGCTGGATTTGTAGCAATCAGATTTTCGAATTGATACCGCAGAGGCGTATCACCACTGACGGTTACGACGACGCTGTTTTTTTGCCCGTGTTCAACTGCACGCCGAACCGTATCCAACATTTCATCAACTTTAAACGGCTTCGTCATATAATCGAAGACGCCGGCTTTTGTCGCTTCGACCGCCTTTTCAACCGACGAATAAGCCGTTAAAAGAATAAAAGGAGTATGCGGATTTATTCCCTTAATTTCTTTAAAAAGCGTTATTCCGTCCATCGGAACCATACGCAGATCACTGACCACAACATCAAAGGCCTCTTTCTTAAAATATTCCAATGCCGCGGGACCCGCATTGGCCGTCACCACATCATACCCGTTCGCCTTTAGTAGACTCTGCAAAAGCAATAAAATCCGTGGTTCATCATCAATAACTAAAATTTTAGACATCGTGCTCTTTTATCCTTTAAAATAAAACACCTTAGAATATAGCAAAGCCGAAGCTAAGACACAATAACTTTTAGTATCCGAACCAGCGCGTTCTTCTTATTTATCCGCCCACAATGGACCCCATTTTGAAGATCGGTAAAAACATCGCGACCACAATACCGCCTATCACAACACCCAAAAATACCATCAGGAAAGGCTCCATCAAGGAGGTCAACGTTGCTAACATACTTTCCACTTCGTCGTCGTATGTATTGGCTACACTCTCAAGCATTTCATCCACACGTCCGCTTTTTTCACCCGCAGCGATCATACGAATCATCAAAATTGGCAAACAAGGTTTTCCCTCCAAGGCACTACTCAATAAATTGCCCTGTTCGATACCTGTACGAGCAGACAGAATTGCATCCTCCATCACCTTATTTCCTAACGATTTACCGACAATATCCATAGCATCCAAAATAGGCACACCACTCGTCAACATTTGGGCAAACAAACGACAGAATCGCGAAACAGCAACCTTTTGCAACAAAGGACCAAAAATAGGCAACTTTAATTTTAAATGGTCAAATTTATAGTGTCCAATCGGTGTTGCAACCCATTTTTTAAAGGTAAAAATTGAACCCCCTACCACACCGATGACCACATACCATCTTGTACGAAAAAAATGACTCACATCTACAAGAAACTGCGTAGGCCCTGGGAGTGCTTGCCCAAATCCGGAGAACATCTCTGCAAACACAGGAACAACAAAGGTAATCAGGCCTGCGGCAATCAACAATGCCATGCCCAAAATAACCGTCGGATAGGTCATGGCTGACTTGACCTTGCGGACTAAACGCGCAGAGGAGTCGAGCATGGCTGCAAGCCGTTTTAAAACGTTTGCAAACTGGCCGCTCTTTTCGCCGGCAGCCACCATATTCACATACATTTCATTGAAAATTTTAGGGAACTTCCGCAAGCCGTCAGAAACGGGCGCGCCACTTTCGATGCTTTCGCGTAAACTCTTTAAGACAACCTTAAAACCCGGATGTTCGCATTGTTCCTCTAGCGTGTAAATTGCAACTAACACGGAGATACCCGCATTCAACATGCTGGCCATTTGACACGTAAAGGGAATGAGTTCCTTCTTTAGAATTTGATTCAGACCGACCACTCTTTGTGTATGTCCCTTTGCAATCATAAAAGCCCCTTATTATTCAGACCCTGTCACTTCCAATGCCGAACGGAGCGATGTCAAGCCGTCCCTTACCTTTCTCAGTCCTGCCTCTTTCAAGGTTATCATCCCTTCTTTAACTGCCATATCACGAATCATGGAAGCCGTCCCACCCTTCACAGTAATATTTCGAATTCCGTCCGTAATCGTTAAAACCTCCATGATCGCACTGCGTCCCTTAAATCCTTGCGTACACTTCGAACATCCCGGACCTGGCTCATAAATAGTCGCGCCATCAAAAAAGTCTGGTCGAATTGCATTTGCCGTGAATACAGCTGGGTCGATCAACCCCATGGGCTTCTTACAGAATGGGCAGAGCTTACGATACAGACGCTGAGCCTGTGCTAAAATAAGCGAAGAGGCGATCAGAAATGGAGGAACCTTCATATCCGTCAGACGGGCAATCACACCCGATGCGTCATTTGTATGCAACGTACTCAACACTAAGTGACCTGTCAATGCGGCTTTTACCGCAATGTCCGCTGTCTCCCCATCACGGATTTCACCCACCAATACAATGTCAGGATCCTGTCGCAACACCGAGCGAAGTACCGAAGAGAAAGTCAAACCAACCTGTTGATTCACGTGAACTTGGTTTACACCATAAAGCTGATACTCCACAGGATCTTCTGCTGTCACAATGTTGACATCGGGCTTGTTGAGATCCTGCAAGCAGGAATAGAGTGTCGTTGTTTTCCCAGACCCCGTCGGCCCCGTCACCAGAATAATACCATGCGGTTGCTCGATGGCATGATTCAAAGCCTGAAAAGCAAAATCGTCCAATCCCAACGCAGCCAAACTTGGAGCCAAATTGGTCTTGTCCAATGTACGCAACACCACCTTTTCACCATGAATAGTCGGCAAGATACTCACGCGGATATCCACTTCCTTTTTCAACGCTTTAACCTTAAAACGACCGTCCTGCGGATTCCGGCGTTCCGAAATATCCAAGTCGGCCATGATCTTGATGCGCGACACAATCGCATTATGCAACGAACGCGGCGGACTAGGTCGCTCAACTAGTGCACCATCAATGCGATATCGAAGGCGCGAGCTTTTTTCCATGGCTTCAAAATGAATATCACTGGCATTGGTGCGTAACGCCTCTACTAGCATCATATTCACCATTTTGATCACTGGAGCCTCATCTGCGCTCTCGAGTCCTTGGTCAATATTCTCGTCCTTCTGCACTTCACTGGAAAACTCAATGTCAGCTTCCTGGAGTTTCATGATGCTTTCCAAGGCAAGCCCTGGATTTTCCGCATCCTGCTTGCTCTGAGCCCGGGTTAACGCATCAATCACGTCCTTTTCAAAAGCGGCCAACGGAACGATTTCAAGTTGCGTCAACCGCTCCATTTCCTCTTGAGCCATCAAGTCAAAAGGATCACCAAAAACAACCGTCAGTCGCTTACCCAACTTCATCAGAGGTACAGCCCGCAATCTTACCAGATTCTTAGTAGCCGTCAATGTGAGTAATTCAACAGGAGGCATGAATGACGGGGGCAATTGAATCGGGGGCACGTTGAGATAAGCTGCAACAGCTAACGTGAGTACATCTGGCGCAACCAATCCATTTTTAATGAGGTACTTTTCTAAGGGTGTCTTCCCAGCATCTGCAACAGCCTGTTGGAGTTGCTCTGTACTCAGAACTTTTCGTTCAAGCAATGCGTTCTGAAAATTTGCATATTGATAAACTTGAGCCATAATGTTTTTATATTAAAGCAGAACTCGTGCCATTGGCAAGACTATATTTACACATTTAAAGAACTCCTGATAAGAAAATTCTACTGATAATCATCAAAATGCGTTTACCAAG
The DNA here is from genome assembly GCA_037133395.1 of bacterium. Classification (GTDB taxonomy): domain Bacteria; phylum Verrucomicrobiota; class Kiritimatiellia; order RFP12; family UBA1067; genus CAIZQW01. The sequence goes on from JBAXOG010000049.1 coordinate 4,590, forward strand.
GGCGAATCCTTTGCTATAGTTTATGTTCATTTCAACGTATCATAATGATGCGTTAACAAATTATAAAGGAAGGATTATTTAAAATGAAGTCACTACTAACAGCTGCGCTTTTTGCTGCAACACTTGCCAGCGCGCAACAACCCAGCAAGCCTGCCCTGCCTACAAAGACACCCCCTGCTCCCAAGAAAGAATTTTCACCTCAACCCGTGAAGGCTGAAGACAAGGCAAAGATCGCGGAACTGATTGACGGTCTTAAACTCGCCAAACCGACAACACCTAAAAAAATCCTCGTTTTCTGGCGCTGTGAAGGGTTCGCACATGCCAAGGGCATTGAATACGGCAACGCCATGTACGAAATCGCAACGGAAAAGGGATTCTTCAAGGCTGATCTATCCAATAACTACGCAGACCTATCAGCGGGAAATCTTGCAAAATATGACGTCCTCGTGTTGAACAACACCACAGGGCTTAAATTCAAAGAGAACAATCTCGAAAAGGTGTTAACCGAATTTGTTCGCGGCGGCAAGGGATACGTCGTACTTCATGGCGGCGCAGACAACTTCAAGGGATGTGATCCTCTTTGCGCTATGACAGGTACGCTCTTTTCCGGCCATCCCTGGGGTAGCAGCGGGACCTGGCAATTCAAGATCGATGGCGTCAATTCGCCGCTAACTGCGCCCTTCGGCAAGGAGTCGTTCAAGTTGAGCGATGAAATCTATCAAGGTTCAAAGCAATTCTGTGATCGTTCAAAAATGAACGTGCTACTTTCGCTGGACTTCTCTGATCCAACAACCGCTCATTCGAACACGAACAGCCAGAACAACAAAGTAACAAACGATTATCCTGTCTCTTGGACACGTACGGAAGGTCAAGGACGTGTCTTCTACACCTCATTTGCACATGATCAGCGTGCGTACTTGGATCCCAAGCGCCTGGCACACATCCTTCTCGCCACGCAATGGGCTGCTGGCGAAATCAAGTAACACCGCGTCAGCTTTTTGCACAAAGATACGAAGGCATAAAGAAGGCGCCCATGAAGCATTTATGGCTTTCTTTATGCCTTTTTAGTTTGTCGAAAATTAGTAACTAACGTGAATTCTTATTCATCAAAGGACTTTAAATGAAACGTTTTTATTGCATTGTCACACTTTCGATGTGCGCACAATTGATGTTTGCACAGGATCTAACAACGACTGTCATCTCTGACGAGCTGGTGGCCAAGATTGCAATAGCAGGCGAAATGGATGCCTCTGTTTGTACCATGCTGGGCGTGAACCAACTCGTCACCACCAAAGATGAGGAGATCCGCAAGCAGAGCATTGAAAAACTTGTTGCACTGCTTAAAAATAAGGAGACAACGACGTACGGCAAACTCGTCCTCTTGCGTGTGCTCCTCCCGTACGCAGACCAAGTAAAGACCGAAGACGTAGCAGCCTGTCTTGAAGCACCGCTGACCAAGGCGCAGGCGATGCGCATACTTGACGCCAAAGGCGACAAGCGCGGCGCACTATCGACCATCGTACAGACCCCTGAGAACGCTTGTGTCAAGGCCTATCGTGATATCCAAAAGGATCCGAAGGCCTTTGCAACCTACATCGTCTCGACCGACAAAAAGGTCCGCGAAGTTGCAATTGCGTGCGCAGCTAGCGTCCCGACAGCCGATCTCATGGTAACCTACAAGGCTGTTTCAAGTGATAACGCGAAAGTGCTCATTCTGAAGGCGCTCGCCACGCGCAAGGATAAAGCCTGCTATCCGCTTTTTATTCAAGAAGCTAACGTTGAAAACGAAACTCTTGCTGTGGCTGCGCTCATGGGACTGACACCCTTAGCAACAGGCGCAGATATTCCGCTTTTCGTGAAGGCACTTGAGAAATCACCGGATATCGCAAATGCAGCGCGCACCGCCTTGGTTGTCATGAATGATCCCAAGACAGAGTCCTCTTTACTGGCATCAAAAGGCAAGTTGCCAATCCTACTGGACATTATTGGCGACCGTGCCTTGCCAACAGCTACGGATACGTTGATCCCTTACACCAGCAAGGCGGAAGCTGATGACGTACGCGCCTCTGCATGGCGGAATATCCGCAAGGTTGTCAATGAGACGCGCGTGCCCTTAATCATCGCCCAGTTGCAAGACACACATGAGAGCGACATCAACAACGCAGAGCAGGCATTACTCTCCGCGACCAAGGAGATGGATAGCGCAAAACGCAACGCCATTGTTCTTGGGTCATGGGGCAAGGCCTCTGATAAGACGACACGGGGCGTCATGTTCTCCATGATGCAGCGTTTCAAAGATGCCTCTTTTGAACCCGAGTTCGTTAAGTTGATCAGCTCTGAAAATGAGCTGTCCCAAGAAGCTCTCCGCACACTCTGTTCCTACACCCCTCCATCAAAGAACTCCATTCTGGCCATGCTGAAATACGCCTCAGATAACAAGAAGCAACAATCTATCGCATCACGACTCTACAATGCGAACGGCATTGAGACGTTTGTGATATTACAGGCTGCCTTTGATTCGGCGCAAGATGGCGTGGCAAAGAAGATCTATCGAAACCTTTATGACAAGCAGTTCGAAAGCTTAAAGACGAAGGCAGACGCTAAGCTCACACAAAGCCGCTTCAAAGCCAAGGCTTCGCATAACGACAGGGATGTCAAGAAGGCGTTTGATAACGACCCAACATCCCGCTGGACATCAAATAAACAGTCTGAACCTAATATGTGGTTTGAATTGGATATTGGCGAGCAGGCTTTTGTTGCTTCCCTTACGTTAGATACTGCAAAGTCTAAAAACGACACGCCGAACGGTTGCGAAGTCCGGGTATCGTTGAATGGCAAGGAATGGTCAGACGTCGTCGCAACAGCAGACGGCATGGTCACTCCTGTTTTCACGCTGACGATTAACAAGACGGCTCGCTTCATCAAGATTACCTCAAAAGGAAGCCGCAAAGGCTTGAACTGGTCGATCCATGAATTAACCGTCAACTCAGGCATTCCAATAGCCACGCTTGATGCAATCCAGCAAACAGCAACAAACATCAAGTAAAAGGAAAACATTATTATGAAACAACCATTTTCACGTCGTCAATTTATAAAGACCACAGGCGCCTCCGTTGCGTTGTTTAATATCGTCCCTTCACATGTGCTGGGACAAAACGCGCCCAGCAATAAGATCGTCATGGCGGGTATTGGCGTTGGAAGTCAGGGCAGTGGAGACATGGGACAATTCCTCGGCATGTCCGATGTTGTCGTACGCGCCTGCTGCGATGTCAACACGAAGCGAACAGACGCATTTAAAAAACGCGTAGATGACCGTTATGAAAATCAGGATTGCCTTGTTTACAAGGATTTCCGCGAAGTCTGTGACCGCACCGATATTGATGCCGTCATGGTTGCCACGCCGGATCATTGGCATGCTGCCATCGAATGCTATGCAGCTACGCGTGGCAAGGACATCTATGGCGAAAAGCCCTTCTCACACACCTTACGCGACGGACGAGCCGTCGTGGATGCGCTAAAGGCAAATGGGCGTGTCTTCCAAGCAGGAAGCTGGCAACGGTCGACCGGCAATTTCCGACGAGCGATTGAACTGGTCCGCAACGGACGAATCGGCAAAGTCAAACGTATTGAAATCGGCCTGCCCAACGGCGGTCGCGGAAAGCCGCCTATTCAAAACGCGCCGATCCCCGAAGGCTTGGACTGGGACTTCTGGCTCGGCCCGGCACCCTTACGTCCATTCCAGGGCGTATTCGACTGGGACTGGCGCTGGGTGCTCGACTGGGGAGGCGGACAGATGATGGATTGGATTTGTCATCACTGCGATATAGGACTGTGGGCAGTCGGAAAGGACTCCATCGGCCCCGCAACCATTACCAGTGGCGGCATGGGCTTTGAGGACGGCAAGGGCATCTATGATTCTCCGACGTCCTATCACTATACCGCCACGTATGCCGACGGCCTTGAAGTCGTTGTCGCAAACGGCAGCCAGCTTGAGAAGGGTGGCGGTACGCGTTGGATTGGTGAAAATGGCGAATGGATCTGGGTGACACGTGGCAATCAAGAAACATCCAATCCAAAGATATGGGACATGAAACCTGAACCAGGCGAATTCCGTCTGCTGGACAACGGCGGACACTTCCGAGAATTCATTGACTGCGTCAAAAATCGCACCACAACAGTCACACCAGCCGAAGTCTCTCATCGTGTCACCAGCGTGGGACATCTGGGCCAAGTGGCTATGTTCACAGGTCGCACGATCACGTGGGATTACAAGACCGAGCAAATCATTGGCGATCCTATTGCCAACGCCATGCTGGGCCGCGAATCCCGTGCGCCTTGGAAGTTGCTAGGCAAGATTTAAGTTTCCGAACAGCACAACAAAAAATCCCTGCTCGTTTTTCGTAGCAGGGATTTTTTTTCGTTTACCAATAACATCAGATCGTATTGACCGCATCGCGCGCAAGATGCGTATGAATGCGCTCATCTGAAACATCAATATGCATGCCGACATTGATCAACGTGCCGATTGCAAAGAGTGCAGTCACTAAGTTGGTTCCGCCATAACTCATAAAGGGCAATGCGAGTCCCTTAGTCGGCAACCAGTCTGTTACCACACCAATGTTAAATGCAGCCTGATAAATCAGCAACAGGGTCATGCCGAAAGCCAAGAGCCTCCCCAAGCGGTCCGGCGCACGAATAGCAATGAGAATGCCACAGGCTAAAAGGACCATAAAAGCGATCACAACAAAGATTGTGAACACAAAGCCGAACTCTTCACCGCCAATCGCGAAAATAAAATCGGTGTGAGCCTCCGGCAAATAACTATACTTTTGAATACTCTCATTGAAGCCAACACCCCAAGTTCCGCCACACTTAAATGCAATCTTGGCTTGTTCCACCTGATAGGCTGCTGTTTTATCAGCCGTCTCAGAAAAAAATGCCATCAGACGATCCATTCGATTTTTATTAAAAAAAATCAAGACCGCTACCGGTGGAAGGCTGACAGCCCCTAATAAAAAAAGATGCGCAAGTCGGACACCCGTCACAAAAAGGATTCCGCACCCTAATACCCCAATCACCATCGTCGAACCGAAATCCGGCTCTGCAAGCAACAGAACCGCTATCAATCCAATCATCCCGCCAGGAACAAGCACACCTCGTACAAATTGTTTGACCCGCCAGCCAAGGCGATCCATCCAAACGGAAAGGCAGACCACAATCGCGAGCTTTGCAAATTCACTGGGTTGCACACGAATAAAACCTAGGCTTAACCAACGGTAACTGCCGTTCACCGCTTTACGCACCCCAGGACAAATCACGAACGCCAAGGCAATGACAATCGCAAAGTAAAAAAGGATCGGTATTACGGGATGCTTTTTCCAGAGATGGTAATCAAACTTGCTGGCAACAAAACCAACGACTGTAGCAAACACAAGCCACATCAGTTGCTTATAAAAAAAAGCGTACGGGCTCTTGTATAAAATTTGAGCCCGTACGTTACTCGCTGTTGCCACCAAAACAATCCCTAACCCCAGAAGAATGACCACCGTCAACAATAATACTGTCAGGGTCTTCTTCATACTGCGCTAGGCACTCTTACTGTGCGCTTGCTGGGATACGAAGGACCATTCCAGCCTTGAGGTCTGTAGTCGTCAGATTGTTCAGAGCCTTGAGATCGCTCGGGCTGACGCCCCAACGAATTGCGACTGCATACAGATCTTCGCCTTCCTTAACGGTATAGGTCTGTGTATTGCCCGCTGGAGCTGGAACTGGCGCCGCCATCGTGCCTGCATCTGCAGGAGCTGGAGGAGGTGTAACACCTTCCGGAACCGGAGCTGCGTTTGTACCTGCAACAGGCACTACTTCGACAGGCTTAACTTCTGTTGATGCTGGAACCGCATTAACCTTGACAGTATCCACCTTCTTCACATCCGTCTTTGCCTTTGATGCATCTGCCTTTTTTGCTCCAGGAATCGTAAGCTTCTGATTAACCGAAAGCTTGTCGTTCGTCATATTGTTTGCCTTGCGAATGGCATCAGCCTTCACACCGTGACGATGAGCAATTCCACCAATGGAATCACCACTCTTGACAACATATACCGTGCTCGGTCCGATGCTTTCTTTAGCATTTTTCGGCGCTGAAGTTTTAGGCGCTGTGCCCTTCGGAGCGACTGTCTTCTTAAGAGCAGCCTTCTTTGAAAGGTCTACCTGGCCAGGCAGCTGAATGACTTGACCCACACGGATCTTATTCGGCGAGATCCCCGGATTGACAGCTACAACATCCTGCCAGCGCAATCCATAATTCGCAGCCACGCCTGAAATCGTATCCCCCTTGACAATGGTGTATGCCGTTGTCGCAGCAACCGTCTTAATCTCCACCACCGGCTCAGGCTTCACCTCCGGAGTCACAGGAATGACCTGTGTCGGTTCTTCAGTCTTAGAACCTCCGAAATAGGAGCACCCTTGCATCAGCATAAAACTTGCAACTAATCCCAAACCCACAACAGTACGCGTGATAGAACAACTCGTCATAACTCTCCTCTCAATTCGCCTCAGAAAAGCAACTGTCTCACAGATTCGCAACCGCGCGAACCAATTGTGTGAAACGATCCCCTCTTTCCTGATAGCTGCTAAACTGATCAAAACTCGCAGTGCCTGGCGAAAGCAGAACCGTCTCGTTTGATTGAGCTTCCTGCGCCGCAGCAGCGACTGCGCGATCGATCGTTCCATAAATTTCGCAGGGAACTGTCAATGCCCACGCATTTTCCATTTCTCCTGCACAATGTCCAATAAGATACACCTTTTGGGTGGTCTGTGTCAGCAATTCTTTTAAGAAAACTAAATCTTTTTCTTTAAGAAGTCCACCAGCTATGAGCCTGACGGGCTTTTTAACCATACGAAGTGCGGCAGCCGTTGCAGTCAAACTCGTGGCCTTTGAGTCATCAACCCACGTGACCCCTCGTGCGTCCGTGCCAATCACTTGCACACGGTGTGACAGCGGCTTGAATGTTGTAAATCCTTGCAAGATAGACTCTTTTGATAATCCCGTTCGCGAAAGGATTGCACACCCCGCAGCTGCCGCCAGCCCTAAAATCTCATTATCAAACCATAACCCTCTTATCTGAAGATACGTTCCATATTCGTGTACTTTCGCCTCAGGATCGTTACCCCTGGGGGACGGGTTAACAATAATGATTCCGCCTTTGTATTGCCAGTCGCTCCCTTGTTCTGCTCCAAACCGATAACAGGGTACACGCCTATTCATCAATCCTTCTTCATTCAAACCTGTAGGGAGTAATGCAATATCATGCTCATCCATATTTGAAAACATATTAAATTTGAGTTGCTTATATTCGGCAAGATCGGCATGACGATCCAAGTGATCGGGTTGTAAATTCAGTAGCAGTGCAATATGCGGATGAAAGGTCGGCGAATGTTCCATCTGAAATGAACTCACTTCAACAACCGCCCACGACAAATCAGGTTTCTCCATCACCAGTTGACATAGGGGGATTCCATAATTACCAGCAGGTGAGGCAGGGACACCCGCAAGATTCAAAGTGTCTGCACAAAATTTGACGAGGGAACTTTTTCCTTTGCTCCCCGTGATGGCAATCATCTTGCCACGCCAATATTCTGCACCGAGTTCAAGCTCGGAAATCACAGGAATTCCACGGCCTGTACACGCTTGTATCCACACATGACTCAATGCAAATGCAGGACTCGCCACGCAGACATCCACGACTCCTTCAGGCAATGCTCGCTTGCCGAATAACACATCGCCACCAGCCGTTCGCACACGCTCAGCAACTTCCGAAAGCTTTTCGCCGTCACTCTCATCCAGCAACGTCACACGCCCACCGCGCGCTAACAATAAGCGTGCAGACCACTCACCACTTTTCGATGCGCCCAGCACGAACGCATGTACCTGATCATATTTTCCATGCATCTAAAATGTTCTCCATTTCCATTCCACGCGAGGCCTTTAGCAATACACTGTCACCTTCGCGTACATATTCAGAAAGATGTTGTGCGGCCACTTGCGTGGTCTTCGCAAGATGCACGCGCGTTGCAGGAAATCCACAGGCAATCGTTTCATCAGCCATGAATGTTGTCGCCAGTTCACCTACCGCAAAAAGCGCATCGGGCGCACACCTTGAAATCTCTTTTCCAACCTGGCGATGTAAAGATTCACTATGGACCCCGAGTTCACGCATATCCCCCAGAACCAAGATGCGACGCCCCTTACAGGGCATGACCATAAAAGTCTTCATCACCGCGATCATGCTGTCTGGATTCGCATTATAGGCATCGTTAACAATTGTCACGCCCTGTCGTTCCATCACTTCCCAACGCTTCCCCGGCATGACGACCTTTTTCAGCCCGTCAACGGCTTGTTGCGCCGTCACTCCCGCGCACCGCGCAGCAGCAAATGCCAAGAGTGCATTAGAAGCATTATGCTCACCGGGCAATCCGCATGACAGGCTAATCGCCTCACGCTTGCCACGCTCATGCACACACATCAAGCCAGTCGAAACATCCAAAATTTCACCATAGAAATCAACATCGCGTGTGACAAGTGATGTTGTGATCACAGGCGCAGCAGAAGCTTTTACAAGAATATCGAAACACGTTGTTTCACGGCACAATACTGCGAATCCATCCTTGGGCAACACGCGCAATAAATCTGCCTTTTCATGCGCGATATTTTCAATGGACCCTAAAAATTCAATATGCGCATTCCCGATGCTGGAGACAACTGCAACCTGTGGTTTCAAAATATCGGCCAGCACGCTGATTTCCCCCCGATGATTCATACCTGCTTCAAAAACGCCATACACGGTATCCACTGACATTTTCAAGAGGCTCAGCGGCAAACCGATATCATTATTTAAATTACCTTCTGTTGCACAAACACGACCCGCACCAGAAAGACAGGCAGCTGTCATCTCCTTGGTCGTCGTCTTTCCTGAACTGCCTGTGAGTCCAATGATCGTTGCGCTTGACTTCATGCGCCAGGCGTGTGCCAGTTTCTGCAACGCTTTCCGCGTGTCAGCCACACGGATCAGGGGCAGTCTCTTTAAGCTTACTTCCGGCTGCCACGTTTGCTCGACTAGTGCAGCCGTAGCGCCACATTCAAACGCCTTGTAAACAAACGCATGCCCATCAAAGTTCTCACCACGTATTGCCACGTAAAGAGAACCGGACTTCAGCGCACGTGTGTCTTGCGATACACCACACACGACCACGCTCTGCGTTGGATCCCCTGTCCATTCACCATGCGCCCAACGTGCGAGCTCCTCTGCATCATATTGTGGACACATGACTTTCATTTCGCACCTGATTCCACATCCGTCTGTTCAACCACATATCCGTAGCAACGCCGCAAAGCATCTTGGAACGCTTGTGGCGTGCGCTCCTCCTCGGTCAATGTTGCGAAGGCGCTTTGCCCGAGAGCTTCAGCTTGCTGTGGATGTGAGCATGCATACAGAATCGCTTCAGCCATGGCATCTGGCTCTGGATGCACCACATACGCATTGCGACGTGAAAGCAGTGTCCGATAAACAGGTGTATCGGGTGCGACAATGGGCTTTCCGGCGCGCAAATAATCCAAGACCTTGACAGAAACAGATGCCCCTGAGCGGCTCGGCGCCACAAGAACAGTCGAAACGGAAAGCAAGGCCGCCAGTTCACCTGGGGGTACATATCCCGTAAACACAACAGACTGATCAATCCCTACCTGCTCAACAGCCTGCTTCATTTTTTTGATAGCTGTAGCCGCCCCGCCCACCACAACAAAACGCACCTGCGTGTTTTTACTTAAGACCTGCGGCATCGCATTAAAAAATAGATCCATACCTTTAAAGTTCTGATAGGAACCCACACACGTTACCAATAACTTCCCACCTGAACAATAACGAGCACGTGCTAAATTTTGAGCAGGAAACGAGACCTCCTCTGCCACAGAAGGAATATCAGGAATGACACAAACACGCGCACCGCGTCCCCATTGCGCTAACACTGTAACAGCCTCCATATCTCCAGATATCACGACATCTGCATGCTTCAACGCCCAACGATTAAACACAGAGACGATACGGCGCAGTCCTCGCCGAAACGCAGATATTTGGGCACTATCTGGATCGCCTTGAAGCTCATAGACATAAGGATGTTTCGACAACGCACCCGTAAACCATGCGATAACACCGCAATCGTCAATTCCATGAATCAAGTCATAGCGCACGTGTCCAGTCTGGAAGACTGCGCGGCACAACAACAAAAAATCCAACACATATCTGCGGATCGACGGACCGTCCGGCAGACGTTTACAGAACGGCAAGCGCGGAACCTCATAGACAGTAATCCCTTCCATGGCATACGAATACTCAGAGGGAATCGTCACAAGGTCAACAGCATACCCTAATGCAACAAGTGCCTCCAAGGTATGGCGAATGCGATAACTCCCGCCAACCCAAGGATAACACACCTTTGACGTGATAAATAAAATTCTAATCATAAGAAAACAAAAAACCTAATTTATCTAAAATGACGCTTGACCATTTTGCCATAAATCCGTTATTCTGAACACTCATTTTTCAAACGGAGAGGTGGCAGAGCCCGGTTTAATGCACATGACTCGAAATCATACGTGTCGAAAGGCACCGGGGGTTCGAATCCCTCCCTCTCCGCCATTAAAAAATGAAAAGTAAAAAGCTACAAGCTAAAAATAGTTTGTGGCTTTTTTATTTCTATCATACTTACAGCCACGCCCAGATCCAGTGTAGGATCGCGAGGCCCAGACCGCAGTAGCCAGCCGTCACGTGGATTCGCAGGAACACTGGACCGAAGCGTTTCCGGATGATCCCCTGGAATTGCGCCAACACCAACACGGAGAAGGAACCGATACCAAACCAGTACCAGAGCACCGAAGGAGTGCCGTACTGCATGAGGTAGATGATCGCATGAGTAGCCAGACCAAGGAAAAGACCCAAGGCTGCCAAAATATGGATCGGACGGAACCACCGCACGAGATGGCGACGATTGTGTCCACTAAAAAACATCATCAACGTGCAAATCACGGCCAGATAGCCCCCAGCCTCAGCCACGTGCTTCACCCTATGCGATGGCTTCCATTTCGGATGGTTTAGTAGTGCCTGAAGGGCAGGCGGGAGGACTTTTGACCTGGCCACCTTCGCGCGCTTCACGGGTGACGGCACCGTGCTGGTCAATGGCAATACATTAGCCAGGGGCTGTACCGTGCTAACTTTGGACAACTCATCCCCAGGTGACTGTAAAAAATGTGTAGCCGCATTGAGCGATGAATCTTCGTTAAAATAGATAGCGAGATACTCCACGACACGTTCGCCCTGTTCTTCAGTAAAGTTAATAGAACCGTACTGGGTGTAGTTGCGCATGTTGGAGACCGTCAGCTCCCACGCGTTGCGAGAGCGTGGACTCACATAGTATTCGAGGCAGTGACAGCCCGTGCAGGCGGTCAAGACGTTTTGACGTTCAGTCTCGGCATCCCCTTCGCTGCCGAAAGCAAACGACCCGAGGCACGCCAAGACGAGGAGGGCGCAACGCCACATTTTTTTAAAAAGAAATCGAAAGTCGTCTGCGGAATATCGACTAGATGTATCGTTTAATGACATTTTTAAAAAGTATGGCTGATTTCTTAATAGGAGTCAATAAGGAGTTCTCCTCAATTTCTGGCAATTTCTGGCAGGCCTATAAGGCGTATCGAAATTCTTTCGAACTCGTATTTCAATCTTTTAGTTTCTTGACAGTCAACATCCAAAAAAATAAAATAAATATAATTTGTATTCATGATTTCTTTTACCCTGAGCGTTACTCATACAACAACAAAAAGGAAACCGTGATGAGAAAGCCGTTTTGGACAATGATGCGTGCGACATGGCCCGTCCGCGGGGGACAATAGAGCAAACGATGAATGGACTATCACTAAAGACGATGTTTGCGGTTTTCATAGTCACGTTAACCGTCATGTGCTCACACGCAAAGGACTTGCCACCCCAAAACGTGGTCGGCACTTGGCGAGGAAACGTAGAGATATTTGGTCCCTTCAAAACTGATCCCTATCCGAGCAAAGCCCCTGAGGACCATCAGGATGTCATCATTACCATCACATCCTCCGGTTCTGTCACTGGACGAATTGGACAAGCTGTGTTCTCGGGTTATTCCCTTCAACGTAACCGTGGTTGGCTTGGACGCAAACTCAACCTCAAAACAGATTTCATCATCTGTGGCGGATACTTGGACGGTAAGATTACTCCAAAGGACAAAGGGGGAAAACGCGAGTTCACAATCCCGTTTAACATCGAAAACGGGAAGTTGGTCGGCACAATCATGCTTCTGCCTAAGTTCCCTCTGACAAGACGATTGAACTTGGAGAAAGGCAACTAGGACGCCGAGCACGTATTCCGACCTACAACCTCAGCGTTTAACTTTTAACTCTCATTGGGCCTGTCCGCCTGTACTTTGTCCGAATACGACCCCCAGACCTACTTCCCCATCAATCACCAGCCCACGCAGTATAGGACAAAATGAAGGACACTATCAGACAAATTAACCTGTGTGTTTAGATTTTACCGACTCGTTTTTTTCGGTCTTTTCACATATTATAAAACCGGAAAAAATGAAAAGATATACGAATCATCAAATACAAATCCTGTTGTTGCTGTCGAGCATGTGTATGTGTATCAATCTGCGAGCCGATGTTCTTACTGATGGGAATTATCTATACACCGTTATGGACGGGAAAGCTACAATAACAGGGTCTACGGGACTCTCTGATAATAGTGGGGGTATTACTATTCCATCCTCGTTAGGTGGATATCCTGTTATTTCCATTGGGTATAGCGCTTTGTCTGGATGTCAAATGTCAGGTGTATCAATCCCTGAAGGGGTAATGAGCATCGCCAACTTGGGGTTCATTAATTGCGTAAAACTTGCCAGCATTGTCCTTCCCAATAGTTTAGTTAGTATAGGAGTAGATGCATTCAAAAATTGTTTTCCGCTCAATAATGTCACTATTCCAAACAGCGTCACAACCATTGGCAACTCTGCATTCTATCAATGTACCGGATTGACCACAATCAGTCTCGGCAAAGGACTCTTGTCCATTGGCGATGGAGCATTTGGAAATTGTGGCGCTTTAAACAACATCACCTTCCCGACCTTTTTTACAAACCTTGGCGATCAGTCGTTTTATAATTGCTCAGCCCTCACGGGGATGTGTTTTAGAGGCAACGCCCCTAGCCTAGCAGGGTCCCATACTTTCGATGGCGCCTCAAATTTCACCATCTATCGTTTGTCTAATGCATCAGGTTGGCCAGTAGTTCCGTCGTCATGGGGGTCTCGACCTACAGCTTTATGGTGTCCCGTTTCTTTACTTATTGTTAATCACGGGACGGGGAGTGGCTGGCATCCCGAAGGGCTGACGGCGAATGTGTCCGCTGATGCTGATCCGATGTGGAAAGAGTTCACAGGCTGGACAGGCGATATCGGATTACTTTCGAATACGAATGCACGTACGACCACGCTGATCCTACCGACAGGCTCTGCCACAGTAACAGCGAGTTACAAGGATTCCATTGCGCGTCTCACGGGTTCGTATGGGCGCACGTACAGCGAATCAGGGACTGCGGGAGCGATTACCATTGATGCTGCAACAGAATCGCCGTCAGAAACACCTGCAGTGAAGCTGGGCGGTTCTGGCGTAATACCTGATACTGGCTTCGTAGCGTTTGAGACAGTTGTTTCCGGAAGTGGGTCGATACTATTCCAATGGAAGGTATCAAGCGAGTCGAATGGGGATTATCTTAAATTCAAAGTTGACGGCTCAGAGGTTACTGCGATCTCAGGTACAATAGCTTCATGGGTACAAGTATCAAATCGAGTCGACTACATAGGCACGCACACGTTGCGCTGGGAGTATGCAAAGAACAATTCCGTCTCCGACATCACGGATGCTGGCTGGGTTGATGACATCATCTGGATCGGCGACATACCTTCTCCAACTCTAGCTCCTCATATCATGTCGATCGATACAACAAACAGTCTCGTTACACTCGCCTTCCTCGGTGAGCGTGGCATCCCCTACATACTACAAACAAACGCCACGCTGAACATATCAGGCTGGGGTAACTGGCATCCGAGTTCCCCCACTTATTTAGGCGAAACAAATGGGTTGCATAAATTCAATGTCATTCCCCCGATAAACGGCAGTAGCGAGATGTTTTATCGCATAAAAACCCAATAGCTTGCAGCTATTATTTGTGTTCACGTTGTATAAAAAAAATCATGGTTTGCCCTTGCTTTAGCGAAGCTGAACAGCAATAATAACTCCACTTGGAAACCACTGCTGACTATTAAAGGAAGACTTATGATGGGCAAACTAAGAGAAATTATAGGAAAGATGCCGAATTTTCTTTGTAGACACAGAGTCTTGCAAGACGGGCATATTTATCCTCCACTAAAGTCAAATAAAATGTTAGATATTTTCACGGACATCTACAGAAATAACACGTTTGGCGGAAAGGATTCAATTTCAGGTCCGGGATCTGATGCCCATCAAACCAGAGTCATTGCCAGCGAACTCCCAATGTTACTGCGTGCGCTCAATACCACCACAATGTTGGATCTGCCTTGTGGCGATTTTCACTGGATGAAAAACGTTGACCTGAGTAATACTGCTTACACGGGTGCGGATATTGTCCAAGAGTTAATCCAGAAAAACAACGAGAACTACGCAAGAAATGGCGTCCGCTTCCATTGCCTGAATCTCATCAAGGACAAACTGCCCAAAGTTGATTTAATCCTCTGTCGAGACTGCCTTGTTCACTTTTCTTTTGCTGACATTAGCTTAGCATTAAAAAATGTATGTAATAGTCAATCCGAATATTTCCTTACAACAACATTTACAGACAGAATAGAAAATTACGATATTGTGACAGGCCTGTGGCGTGCCATCAACTTAGAGCTTGCCCCCTTTGGTCTCCCTACGCCACTCAAAATAATAAACGAAGGGTGTACGGAAGACGAAGGTACTAACGGCGACAAAGCACTCGGGCTGTGGAGAGTAGCCGATATACGAAAAACCCTACAAGGTTCTACACCTGACTGCTAGTCCGTTGCGCAATGTGGTGGTTCGTGGCATACCATGAAAAAATATAAAATTTTAGGGTTTACCGTATGGAGATATGAAAGAACACCGGCATCGACCCATATAACCCTTTTAAAGATTTTCCATATTAGATACCGGCATCAGTTTTTGCTAAATACAGATCAATTTCAAAAGAAAGTGCTTTCTAAAAATGGAAAACTGCGTTTGCTGTTTGATCATTCTTTAGGAGGCGGAACTGAAGTTTATACAAATGATTATCTTTCAAAGATAAAAGACTCGATCCTTTGCTTACGAGCACAATATATTTTTCAGGAACAGAAGTATTCTCTGAAGATGAATTCCCCCAAACATGAATTTCAGATGATTGAAAAAAGCTGGGTCCCCTTTCTTTGTCTCTTAAAGAAGTTTGCTTTTGATGAAATTATAGTGAACAACTTGGCGGGTTATCCAGATCCCTTGACCCTCCTGGAGGGTGTAAAAGAAATAAAGAATCCCCGTACAAAAGTTTCCTTTAGGGGGCACGACTTTTACGCCATTTGCCCCTCTACTTTTTTATTAAATGATCGGAACACGTTTTGTAATCTTCCAGAGCATGAGATCTGTATACACTGTTATCACTCACTCGTGAAAGAAGATTTAAATATTATTCCCTTATCACGAACATCAGACATAAATCTTTGGCGTAAGAAATGGAAATTATTCTTTCAAGAAACATTAGACGAAATGATCGTATTTTCAGAATCGGGAAAAGAACTATTTCTGAAAGCATTTCCCTTACTGGCAAATAAAATTAAAGTTGTTCCGCATACTATTTTACCCCTTAAAAAAGTTGTTATATCTCGCCACGAGGAAATTAACATTGTCGTTCTTGGTAATATTTTGCGCGTTCACAAAGGGTGCGATATCATTAATCAAATGGCATGTCTTTTACAGGACAGAGTGGATGTGCGGATAATAATCATAGGAAACTTAAAAACCACGGGATATCCAATAACCATTAAATGTTCGGGGTCCTATCAGCGAGCTGAGCTTCCTGCTTTAGTCGAAAAAGAAATGGCGGATATTATTTTTATTCCCTCCATTTGCCCAGAAACATTTTCGTATACGGCCGCAGAAGGAATGTCTATGGGGTTACCTGTTGCGTGCTTTAACATCGGTGCTCCTGCCGAACGTATTATAAAATATGACAAAGGTCTTGTGATTAACAAAATAGATGCTGAATACGCTTTAAATGCGATAATCCATTTTATTCAAGAAAAAAGGAACGGCAACAGTTGTTATCACAGTAAACATGAAAATACTGGTCAGCCCTACTGACTTCTGCTATACTTATTAACATTATTTTTTGCTAAGGTTTTAATTTATGGCATTTTGGTTTAACAAAAAAAAAGCGCCTCAAAAAGTAGATCATTCACACGTACAACCGGTGGTGGCTGCACCAGCAACTACCCGCGCTGTGCCGTTTTCCGCGTCAGCGTTCTCCCCAGAAGAAAAACCCTTGTTAAAGTTGCTTGTAAAGCCAGGGGTCGTTCCAGTCTTAAAAGCTATACCCCCACCAGCAACGCCTCCTCCTATCCCGGTTCCCGCGCCTGCTCCTATAGGCCTGAAAGTGCGCCCAAAAGTCGATCAGCGCGCCTTATACCAGCAATTAATGAATAGTCTTTACGATGCCGTGCTTATTCTTGATGAACGCGGGAATGTCATGGAATCCAATATCCGAGTCGATGAATTACTCGGATACACACGTGATGAGGCGTGGGATCTTCCGATTACCACCGTTATACCAGGTATGAACCGGCAATTATTTGAACATCTGAAGAAAAATCTCGTAGGAAATCAGCATGTCTTAATTGATTCGCGTTGCTTTCGCAAAGACGGATCTTCCTTCACGGGGGAAGTCGGCGTCTGTAATATTACATTCATGCACGGCAACAATATAATCTTCACAATTCGTAATATAGAACGCCGTAAAAACACCTTGGTTGACATCAAAAAACTACAAGTGGCTATTGATCATGCACTTTCACCCATGTTTATTTGCGACGAGGACGAAACATTCACTGTTGCAAACCAGTTGGCGCTTGACTTGTTTGGTCTTCAGACCATTCTGGACGGAAAGACCATTAAATTGACCCATCTACTTCCGCAAGCAGCAAATCTGTTTGCGGAGGCGGTAAATGGTAATCCGTCTACTGAAACATTATCTCTACACAGGCAGGGTATTTCCGTCACCTTTAAACTTGCCTTGACTCCAATCAAGAACGGCGACGGCATCATTGGTGTTGCTGGCTCCATACTCTTAGTTTGAGGAGTCAATGTGTAAAATGCCATCGATTTCTTTGACATGAAGCGTGGCGCCTGGCATGACAGCACCAGAAACAATCTGGCGAGCAATGGGTGTTTCCAGATCGCGCTGAATAACACGCTTCACAGGACGCGCACCGTACACCGGATCAAAACCTTTTTCAGCGAGCCACGCGATGGCCGAATCCGTCAACTCCAGTGCAAGCTCCTGTTCCGCAAGCCGCCCCCGCAAATCAGCAAGTTGTAGCCGTACAATGGCTGCAATCTGTTCTTTACCCAGTGATTTGAAAAGAACAATATCATCCAGCCGATTCAAAAATTCAGGGCGGAAGTTGACCTTCAGTAAATCCATAACCTGTTTTCGAACCTTCTCCGAGAGTTCAGGGGAACTGGACTTATCCGTCCGATTCGACCGCTCGGATGCCAGAAATTCGGAGCCGATATTGCTGGTCAGAATAATCACCGCATTGCGGAAGCTTACCGTACGCCCATGACTATCGGTCAAACGTCCATCATCCAAGACCTGCAAGAGTATGTTGAACACATCTGGATGGGCCTTCTCGATTTCATCCAACAACACCACGCTGTAGGGTTTACGGCGCACAGCTTCTGTCAGTTGCCCCCCCTCTTCGTATCCGATATATCCAGGAGGTGCACCCACCAAGCGTGAGACCGTGTGCTTTTCCATATATTCGGACATATCGATTCGGATCATCGCCTGTTCGGAATCAAACAATTCTGAAGCCAGTGCCTTGGCGAGTTCGGTCTTTCCCACGCCTGTGGGCCCCAAGAAAAGAAAAGCACCCATCGGACGCTGGCGATTTTTTATACCCGCGCGTGAACGCAAGACCGCATCCGAAACCGTATCAACCGCTTCGTCTTGTCCGATCACACGTTGATGCAAAATATCCGCCAAGTGCAAAAGCTTTTCGCGTTCGCCTGCCATCAACTTGGTGACTGGAATGCCAACCCATCGCGAAACCGCCTCTGCAATTTCTTCGGATGTCACCTCTTCCCTCAACATTCCTCCGCCATGGGAGGACGCCAGTTTTTCCTGAGCCGTCTTCAACTGCTTCTCTAGTTCAGGAATTTTACCATATTTAAGCTCGGCTGCCTTCGTATGATCCGCCAAGCGTTCAGCCTGATCATAAGCCGTCTTTGCTTCCTCAAGTTGTTCACGCAGCACACGATTCTGATCCAATATTCTCTTTTCTGTCTGCCAGCGTGCGGTCATCGCATCGGCTTGCGTCTTTAACTCGGCAAGCTCTTTTTGCAATTCGTCTAGCCGTCGCTGAGTCGCCGTCTCCTGTGCCGCATCGCCGACCAGGAAATTCTTGATTTTAGACTTCAGATTTTTGACTTCTGTCTTCAATGCCGTTTCTTCGATTTCAAGACGTGTTACCTTGCGTGTAATTTCATCAAGCTCGGCAGGCATGGAGTCCATCTCCGTGCGGATCGAGGCGCACGCCTCGTCCAAAAGGTCAATAGCCTTGTCCGGCAAAAAACGTTCTTGCACGTACCGGTCTGAAAGCACTGCAGCAGAGACAAGGGCTGCATCTTGAATATGAACATTATGATGCCGCTCGAAGCGATCCTTTAATCCTCGTAAAATCGAGAGCGTATCTTCCACCGACGGCGGATCAATCTGCACAGGCTGGAAACGTCGTTCCAAAGCAGCATCCTTCTCCATATACTTACGATACTCATCGAGCGTCGTTGCCCCAATACAATGCAGTTCCCCGCGCGCCAGCATGGGCTTGAGCATATTGCCTGCGTCGGATGATCCTTCGGTCTTCCCTGCACCGACAATCGTGTGGATCTCATCAATAAAAAGCAGTATGCGCCCCTCGGCAGCTTTGATTTCATTCAAGACGGCCTTCAGACGTTCTTCGAATTCACCGCGATACTTAGCACCCGCCATCAGCGATGTCATATCCAGCGAAAAAATCGTACACGCCTTCAGCCCCTCTGGCACGTCTCCGCGCACAATACGCTGGGCAAGACCTTCAACAATCGCCGTCTTTCCTACGCCTGGCTCGCCAATAAGCACAGGATTGTTCTTTGTCTTGCGCGAAAGGATGCGAATGACGTGACGAATTTCCGTGTCACGTCCAATCACAGGATCCAACTTGCCTGACTTCGCCAGCTCCACAAGGTCGCTACCGTATTTTTTGAGCGCCTCATATTGACCTTCCGGATTGTCCGTTGTCACACGCTGATTTCCACGCACATCCTTGAGCACAGCCAATATTTTATTTGACGTCACGCCAAACTCGGCTAACAACTTTCCGCTCACACTCTTGCGTCCAGCATCTGCAATAGCCAGGAGGATATGCTCCACTGAGAGATACTCATCCTTCAACCGCTCAGCCTGGTCTCCAGCGCGAACAATCAGTTCGTTCAACGCCTGGGTCACATAAATTTTACCCTCTTCAACAGCCCCTGTTACGCGGGGCTTATTATTCAGCTCCTGCTCGACGCGTACACGAAGCTGGGGAATCGAAACCCCGACGCGCTGCAAAATAGATGCTACTAGTCCATCTTCGACATCCACCAAGGCGAAAAGAATATGCTCCACATCCAGTTGCTGATGGGAATATCTTATGGCGACCTCTCTTGCCCTCTGCATAACCTCTTGAGCCTTTTGAGTCCATTTATTTAAATCTGTCATAGTTAAAACCTGCTTTCTGTACCACACCTAGTGATTATATATTTAAAAGCATGGGTTATGCCAAGGAGCTCTTGAAGGGTCAGGGTTTGCGCCTACGCGTATATGACTACTGTGGATAAGCAAGAGTCTGGGTTCAGTATTCAGTAATCATGGGCATCAATTCTTTCGATGCATCCGGTTCTTTCGACTTCTCCCTCAACATGAATTCTACTCCTGCAGAGCAAAAAAGTCTCACTGTTTTCTTCTTAGAGCTTTTTTGTCTCACTTGTTTTGTCAAATCGCCAGACAAGCGAAGTGTCATTTACCCTGCCGTGTACATTAAACTGAACACCTTCTGAGGCAAGCAAAGCAAGCTTACGTTTTATTTGAGGTCCGTCCATTTCGCCATTAAATCCGCCGATCGTCAAGTCTGTTGCAACGACACGATGGCAAGGAACCTCGGGTGCAAACGGGTTATTTCGGAGCGCTCCTCCTACGGCCTGCGCCGACCTGCACCCGATCCGCGTTGCAAGCGCACCATAAGTGGTGACATACCCTTTGGGGACTTCGCAGAGCGCAAGATAGACCTTTGATTGGAAAGCGGTAACCATCAGGTTAATTGCGCCTGGATGGACATTTTAAGCGTATGGCGCTCGCCGGGTTCAAGCGCAATAGCGGTGTCGCCCACATTGGCGGGTTCCACGCAGACAAACCGCTGATAGTCGTTGTCTTCTAAATCTGGGATCGCACGCGAAATGTCAACCCAAGGATTCCAGATCACCAGATTGCGCGTTCCAGAGAAGGTGAGCAGCGTTGCGCGTTTCAGCTTGTCATCCCGAATCGCCGCTTCATTCTTCTCTGGTTTGTAGATACGGTCAACCTGTCCTTGAATTTCAAGAACCCCACCTTGTCTGGATTCTTCGTGTGTAACACGATCAGAATATGTCGCTTGATCAAGGCCATAAATACACGCTAGGTTAATGTCACCTACCTGAAAATAGGGATGGAATGCTTGCGATATCTCAAAGGATTGCGTATCACAATTCTCGGCGATCAACTCCATGTGAAGACTCTGGTCGAGCGTAATAGACAATTTCAAGTTGAACGCGTAATCCCAGATCCGCCGGGTGAATTCAGAGTCCTTCAACGACAAACGCAAAACGGTTGTTTCGCCAGAATATTCTGTCTCGTCAAGATTCCATTGTAAGAGACGAACAAAACCATGTTTATCCCGTGTCGCATCTGTTGGGTGCGGACCGAACCACGGCCAACACACCGGGATGCCTCCTCGGATCGGCTTTCCAGGCTCAAAAACTGATTTCTGACTCACAAAGAGAATAGGGCTATGGCCCACGGGGCGATACGCAAGCACATGCCCGCCATAGAGCGAAACCTCGACAGCACCATACTTGTTTATTAACGACACAATGGGCAACCCCGCCTCACCTGCACGAAATGCAATCCGTCCAGGAGCGCCGAAACGTTTATTAAGGATTTGAATGTCGGGATAGTTCATGGTACGTTCTCCGTTTTGTCGATGGATAACACCTTTTTGTTGTTAAATTCAATCCTCAAATATTCGTTCCGCTCATAGGTATAGGAACGATTAAACTGATAATCCGTTGTCCAAAAAACTTGACCATGACGCGTCGAAATCGGATAGGCGACAGGACGCAGTTCATCAATCGGCTGAGCCTCTATCAACACATACGACCAAACGGTATTGGTCGCGCCTGCTACCGTGCGTGTTGATTTACGAGTGGGTGAACCGTAAACAATCCAAGCCGCATCCTCAGTATCGCCTATCTGTAGTTGCCCCTTGCGCAAACATTGCTGACGCTCTGCCGGCAAGGATGCAAAATAGTCCGCCTTTGTTGTAATGCGCTTTGCAATACGCTCCTCCAACGTTAAGCAACCTGTCAAAAGCGCACACAAAAACATGCAACTCATCATTCTGTATCTCATTTAAACTCCTCTATAATTTCGGACTTGGGACTCTGGACTTGGGACTTGCGGTGTCTTCGACCTTAGATCTACCTCCCTACGACATACTGCCCCCTCAAAGAGCCAGCATGGCTTCAATGGACTTTCGAGCACGCGATGCAATCGGCTCCTCGACACGCACAAGGGTCTCATTTTCTTGCAAACTCCACAACACCTTTTCAAGCGTTGTCTTTTTCATGTTCGGGCATACCGCCGAATCCAGTAACGGGAAGAACTGCTTATCCGGATTCTCCTTTTGAAGACGATGCAAAATTCCAGTTTCCGTACCCACAATAAAAGCTGCCTCTGGACGACCGTGCACATAACGACACATGCCGCCTGTCGAAAGGACCTGATCAGCCGCATCACGGACACCCTTTGGGCATTCGGGGTGAACCAGCACAGGCGCACCTAAATGCTTCTCACGCGCAAGTGCAATCTGATGCTCGGTCATCCGTGCATGTGTCGGACAAAAGCCTGGCCATAAAATAAATTCCCTTCCCAACTGCTCAGCCGTCCATAAGCCCAGATGCTGATCCGGCACAAAGATAATCTTCTGCTCCGAAGAGAAGGAACGCGCAACAACCACCGCATTGGACGAGGTCACACAACAATCGCTCTCCGCCTTAATCTCTGCCGTGCTATTCACATAACAGAGCACCTTCGCACCTGGATGCTTCGCCTTCAGTTCGCGAAGTTGCTCACCCGTGATCATGTCTGCCATGGGACAGCCTGCATCGGGCGTGGGAAGCAACACCGTCTTGTGAGGATTTAAAATGGCAGCCGTCTCAGCCATAAAATGCACGCCGCAGAAGACAACCACATCCTCAGAAACCATTGCAGCCTTGCGCGCGAGTTCTAACGAGTCACCCGTGAAATCCGCAATATCCTGAATCTCGCCTGGCTGATAATTATGCGCAAGAATAATAGCCTTCCGCGACACTTTAATTCTTTTAATCTCCTCAACAATATTCATATCCGCTTTGCCTAACAAAAAAACTCACAATATTCATCAAGATAATATCAGTTTAGCCTCGACGGGCATGACTTGCAAGAAGTCTTTTCCAAAGATAAATCGCCAGCTCGACAGTCCGCCCTCGGCATGCTATAGTTTGAACATGATTCAACAACGGAATACAAGCCAAGCACCCCAGTTGCAAGGGGAAGTTGTCTATCCTGCGATTTTTCACTTTCGAATTATTGTGGACACGGAGGCTCAAGCAGAACAGGCACTCCTTGACGCTTTGAAATCCTTTCAGGTATCGGATCCGCTTGTGCCTGCGCGAGCCTCTTCCGCAGGTCGTTATACCGCTTTTGCGGTGTCCATCACGATGCGGAGTCGAACGGAGATGGAAACTTTTGATACAATTATCAAAAAAATCCAAGGGGTCAGAATGGTTCTGTAGCAAGGAGAATATGTACGATTTCATCATCAAAAATGGACTCGTCGTCGACGGAATAGGCTCACCCGCTCGCATCATGGACATCGCGACTTCTGATGATCGTATTGTGGCGATGGGTGATCTTTCTTCCGCTCAAGCACACGAAAGCATTGACGCGAAAGAGCAGGTCGTCGTGCCAGGGTTTATTGATGCCCATGCGCATTCCGACACCTATCTGCTCATCGAACCTGACGCACCCAGCAAGTTGACACAAGGGATCACGACTGAAATCAACGGTCAATGCGGCGGATCGGGCGCACCGCGTCTGGGCCAAGCGCGATTACCCTCTGATTGGGCCTCGCGCTTTTATCCCCGAGCCACGAGCCCAATGACCAAAGACAAAGGACGAGAGGAGGGACCGACGTGGTCGACGGTAGCGGAATATCGCGAACTTTTTGAACAGGTTGTCCCTGCTATCAACTCCGTACAGTTCATCGGTCATAATACACTTCGCGCTGGAGTCATGGGGTACGAACCCCGTGAAGCGAGTACGGAGGAGATCAAGGAAATGCAACGTCGCCTTCAACAGGCACTGGCAGATGGTGGCTGGGGTCTGACAACAGGACTACTCTATCAACCAGGGAAATATGCGGCCTCCCTTGAAATCGAGGCTCTCGCGCGTACGGCCACCCAAGGTGCAGGCATGTATGCTTCACATATCCGTAATGAAGGCGATACGCTACTGGAGTCTGTTGAAGAGGTGCTAAGCCTCGTTGAAAAAATAGGAATTCATGCACAAATTTCTCACCTCAAAACAGCGGGTCCCCCTAACTGGCATAAGATCGACGCCTTGCTTTCCACACTCAATCAGGCACGTGAAAAAGGATGTTGCGTTCATGCTGACCGTTACCCCTACTTGGCCAGCGGAACTGACCTCGACATCGTTCTGCCGGAATGGGCTGCAGCAGGTGGAAGAGATGCCATCCTCGCTCATTTACACAACCCTTCCACACGCACACGTATTGAAAAAGAGCTTGATGCGCAGAATCGCGAGTGGCCATCCATTATGATTGGCGGGGGTTGGACGCCAGAGGTTCGCGCCGTGAGTGGACGCACCTTACCCGAGGCGGCTCAACACTTCGGACTCACCATCGGACAGACCGTCTGTCGCATCATCGATTTGGACAACACACGTACCAGTGCATTCTTCTTCGGCATGAGCGAAGAAAATTTGCTTAGCATACTCGCGCAACCGTGGGTTATGCCTGGGAGCGATGCCTCTTTGCGTGCTCCATGGGGTGTCTTGGGTGAAGATCATCCCCATCCGCGTGCGTATGGAACCATGCCAAAATTTTTGACCCTACTCACAAACCAGCTAGGCCTGTCGCTTGAAGAAACGATTCAGCGCATGACAAACTTGCCTGCAACAGCCTTTGGCATCCGAGACCGAGGCATCCTGCGGGTTGGCGCGTATGCGGATATCGTTGTCTTTAGGCGCGAAATCTTTAAAGATATTGCGACGTATGCAGCACCGCACCAGTTCTCGACGGGCATCAACCACGTGTTTGTCAATGGCTCACATCCTTATCACGAGGGGCAGTTCACTGGTCAGCGCCGTGGCCGCTTCCTGACGCGCAACTGATAAAATTATTTTTAAACGCTAAGTTTTCGCTTGCGCTAGTATTAAACGTTTTGAGATACTTTCGCAATATTCTGTAATGAGTAACAACTTAAAGAGATTGGAAGTATCGTTATGAGTGATGTACCTGTTGCCAATATTCGTAATTTTGTGATTCTCGGACACAGTGGAACTGGAAAAACAACGCTGACTGACGCGTTAGCATTTAAAATGGGCTTAAATGATCGCCTCGGGTTAGTCTCTAACGGTTCAAGCGTATCGGACACGTCCGAAGAAGAGAAAAACCGCAAAATAAGTATTTTCGCAAGCCCTTTTATGGGCGAGTATAGCTTGAACGGTGAAAACTATCGTCTCGTTTTTACAGATGCCCCTGGGTTCATGGATTTTTATGGTCAAGTGCTCGGCGCGATCCACGCATCCGACTTTGCATTGATTACTGTTGATGCTGTTTCTGGCGTTCAAGTCGGTACACGCCGTGCATGGAAGGCCTGCAAAGATTCCAACTTGCCCGCTGTCGGATTCGTCATCACTGGCCTCGACAAGGATAATGCCAACTTTGATAAAACACTCACATCAATTCGTGAAACATTCGGTATGAATTGCGCCCCTGTGACAGCACTTCTCAACCCGACCACGATTATCAACCTACTCGATGCGAAAGAGTTACCAGACAACCTTGAGGAAATCCATCAGACACTTGCTGAAGCTGCTGCAGAAACCGATGAAGCGCTTATGGAGAAATATTTTGCTGAAGGAACACTCAACTCAGAAGAAATCCGTAAGGGACTCCATATCGGCATTGATGCAGGTACCGTTCACCCCGTTTACAGCGTCATGTCCCTGAAGGATATTGGCGTCACCGAACTCATCTCAAGCATCTGCCGCCTCCTCCCAGCACCTGGCGAACGTGATTTCAAAGATGTCGATGGAAATGTCATCAAGGCTGATGCCAATG
>JBAXOG010000050.1:0-30498 GCA_037133395.1 bacterium
TCCTACCTCCTCCCTCCTACCTCGGGTGTTGATTCAACAAAGTTGAATCGCACCCAACACGTCTTTCCCGTTGCAAGGGGCCTAAAAATGTGCGACACTTTGTGTACATAAAAGGAATGACAGCTATGAAGCGTGAAATCATGACGGTATTGAGTGCCAGAAACTTGCGGAACCGGTCAGGCGACCTGCTCAAAGATGCAGCAAAGGGACGAATCTCCCTGATCACCAAGCATGGACGTCCTGCGGCGCTGGCCATTCCCTTTGATGCCGCCTTGCTGGCGGAAGGGGTGCATCGGCGTCTGGCGGTGCAGCTGTATGCGTCAAACTATCTGACGTTGGCGGCTGCAGCGAAAATGGCGGATCTGCCGATCGAACGTTTTCTCGAATGTCTGCGACTTTCGAACGTCAGTGTGGCCGACTATCCTGCACAAGAGGTGGCGGCAGAGCTGGAGGTGCTGGCGTGAAGAGGGGGGTGCGTAACGCACTGGTGGTGGCCGATGCGGGGCCATTGATCGGACTTGCGAAGATCAAGCGCATCGAGTTGCTTCATCGCCTCTTTGGCTGTGTGATCATCCCAGAGGCCGTTGCGGTGGAACTCCATCTGGAGACGCCGCTGCCCGGTGCTTCCGTGCTCAACCTTGCACGAAAGCAGGGGTGGCTCAAGATTCAAGTGGTTTCTGCTGTTCCCGAGCGGCTGCTGGCGACCGTCGATCGCGGCGAAGCAGAGGCCATCACTTTAGCGTGTAGCCGTCATGCACTTCTGTTGATTGATGAACGGATCGGCCGAGCGGCTGCGCAAGCGGAGGGGGTCAGCATCTTTGGAACTGGGGCTGTCCTGATCAAAGCGAAACAGTCGGGCTTGATCACCTCAGTTCGTATGGAACTACAGGCGCTGACCGACTGTGGTTATCGCCTCTCGGATGCGCTTCAAAGGGAACTTCTGCGCTTGGCCGATGAGACGATCGCATGAAACATTTGGAAGGCGACGAGACGTTAATCCCGTATTCCGCTCTCGTGTTACCTCTTCTTTTCGAAGCCCTGTTCGTCGATGATCTTCTGAAGGCCGGCGTGCAGCTTGCAGGTGTCGGCGAAGACGCCATTGCGGATCAGGACATTAGTGTCATTGCGCAGCGTGATAATATCGCCCTTCTTGTTCTTGAGCGCTTCTGCGTCAAGCTTTGAGAGGTCTTCCAGATACGCATGGGCCAGCTTGACAAACGGCTCCATGCGGGCTTCCGTCTTGTCATAAGAGACGATCTCCATCACTTGGCGCAAGGTATCAAACTTGTTTGGGTTGTCCCATTTGATGCTTTTTTCCAGGGCAGCTGCGGTTTCCTTGCGCAAGGCCATGACATCTGCTTCCTTGACGCCCGGCCCGCCATGCGTGGTGTTGGCATAGCGTGAGGGGATCTCGCGAATCCAGATGTTACGGAAGCGCATCGGGTTGCCGTGATCCTGCAGACGAAGCGGCAGCTTGGAAGCGTAGGCTTTGATCGGTCTGCGATGGCAGTGCGTGCTCAGTCCCTCGAATTCCCAGTTATCCTGCGTCAGCACGCCATTGTGCAACACAGTCACCGTGCCGGGGTGCTTGATCTTGTCGCCTTCCCAGATCGGCTGATGGAAGATGATATCGTACGTCTGCCACTCACCTGGCTTGCGGCAGGCGTTAACTAGCGGGGGATTCTCGGCGTAGATCGACGAACACTGGCCGTCTGGATACGTGTCGTTGTCGAAGCAGTCCAGCACCTGGATCTCGTGCATTCCCATCAGGAAGACACCGCTGTTACCACGGCTCTGGCTGCTGCCCGAAGCTGGCGGCGTTGCGAATTCGAGGTGAAGATGGCAGTCGCCGAACGCTTCCTTGGTATGGATCTCGCCAGTCTTGGGAACGACCTCCATCGCGCCGCCGTCCACAATTTTCCACTTGCACGCATCATCATTCCCTGAACGCCAGGCATCGAGGGATGTACCGTCAAAGAGTACGACCGCGTCTGATGGTGGTTTGCCCGGTTCGGATTGGATGACTTTTGGCCTTGGGCGGTTCATGTCATGGACGCTCCAGGCATGTGTGGCGTTCGGCGTGTCGCCATACAGTACGGCGAGTGCGGTAAGGGTGGTTGCGCTTGTTGCTGCAAGTACAGCAAGGATGATCTTGTTCATGGGGATAAGTTCTCCTGATTCTTAGAAACGTTGGAAGTAAGCTTGGGGGTGTGCGCAGGCTGGGCATTTTTCCGGTGCGGTTACGCCGGTGTGAAGATAACCGCAATTCCGGCAGAGCCAGACGGTCTTTCCCGCGGCGCATTTAAAGACGGTACCGTCGGTGATAGCGGTGGCGAAGGAGCGATAGCGTTCGCCATGAAATTTTTCAGCCACGGCGATGCAGGTCATGACGGCCGCGACCTCAGCAAAGCCTTCGGCTTTCGCGGTTGCGGCGAACGAAGGATACATCTGTTGCCACTCATACTCTTCGCCTTCAGCGGCATGCTTCAGATTGTCGAGTGTTGCGCCGATGACGCCGGCTGGAAGGGTCACGGTGATTTCCACGTCACCGCCTTCGAGGAATTTGAACAGACGTTTTGCATGTTCCTTCTCCTGGTCGGCTGTCTCCAGGAAGATAGCTGCGATCTGTTCGAATCCGTCCTTCTTGGCCTGGCCGGCCCAGTAGGTATATTTGTTGCGCGCGATGGATTCTCCGGTAAAAGCCTTTAGCAGATTTTTCTCGGTTTGAGTACCTTTAAGTGATGACATGATAACCTCCTTACATTTTTAATAGTCAAAAGTTTATCACAGGAAAGCCCTGAACGGGAAGCGCAAAAGTGGGGGATTCTCGCTCGCACCTGAAGCAGGGGTGTGGTAAAATGGGAAGCATTTATGAAAACAGCACTCTTCGACTTAGATGGAACCTTGATTGATTCGCTTGAGGATATTGCACTCGGCATCAACTTGACGCGGCAGGACTTTGGACTCGCCCTGCTACCCACGTCAGACATTATTGCCTGTATTGGTGAGGGCATCGGCATATTGATTCAACGTTCGATTCCCGAGTTGGCGGCTACCCACATGCTGCAGTTACGCGAACGGCAAAAGATCAACTACATGGCGTGTTGTTTAGACCATACCGCGCTTTATCCAGGCATGAAAGAGGTGCTCTTTGCCATGCGTGACGCGGGATGGATTCTGGGTGTGGTCACAAATAAGCCCGGGCCGTATATACGCCCCATTCTTGAGGGGTTGGGCGTATGGGATTGCTTCGCGGGGGTTATGGGCGGTGGGGATTGTGAAAAGCTGAAGCCCGATCCGCTGCCCATGCATCTATTGGCCGAGCGTATGGGTGTGACGTTGGATGCCAACGACTGGATGATTGGCGACCACTTTATCGACATGGAGGCAGGTAAAAACGCGAATATAAAGACCTGTTTTTGCCGGTGGGGTATCGGGAGCCTTGGTGAATCATCCTACACCGTCGCTATTGATCAGCCGTTGGAGCTGTTGAAGGTCCTCTCGCTTACTTCGCATTGCCGATCTTGCAGATAGTGCAGTGGCGGCAATCAAAATCGAGCGGGGCCGGGATAGCCTGCCCCTGCTTCTGAGCTGCGATCGTTTGCAGGCGGTTGATACCTGCGAGGATTAAGCCGAGCGTGATAAAGCCACCTGCTGGCAACACAAAAAGGATGATACCGTGACTGTGGATGTCTGTGAAAGCGATTTTACCCCAGAGGGTGACAGAGCCATTACCGATGAATTCGCGGATCGTGGCAATAATGGCTAATGCGCCGGTAAACCCAAGTCCCATGCCGATGCCGTCTGCGGCGCTCAGAAGAACGGGGTTCTTGCAGGCAAAAGCTTCCGCACGTCCCAGGATGATACAGTTCACGACGATGAGCGGAATGAAGATGCCGAGGCTGGCTGCCAGTGCAGGGGCATACGCTTGCATCAGCAAGTCAACTGTGGTTACGAATGCAGCAATGACCACGATATAGGCCGGAATGCGAACAGTAGCAGGGATGACATTCCGGAGTGCGGAAATTGCGGCGTTAGAACAGATCAGCACAAAGGTCGCCGCAACGCCCATGCCCAGAGCATTCTCCAGAGAGGTAGTGACCGCGAGGGTCGGACACATGCCCAGCACCAGACGGAACGTCGGGTTTTCTTTAATAAGGCCACGCGTCAATACAGTTAGAAAACTCATATTCTATACCCTTCTAATAAGCAAAAAACGTCTATAGTATGGCGCACATCGTCTTCAGCCGCAACTAAAAAGGCACTAAAAGGGCAAATATGAGGCAAAAAAGGTGGTCCCAATCCGACTTTATTCTGTCTTTGCAGAGCGTATTTTGTTATACTTTGAACCCATTCTATTCCAAAGGAGCGACAATACATGAAAGAAATTTTTGTTCAGGCTCAAAAAGATCACATCTTGTCTCTCTGCACGGCATCGCCGATTCAAGCCCTTTCCGAACTTATTTGGAACGCTCTGGACGCAGACGCATTTGATGTGAAGGTGGATGTCATACAAAATGAGCTTGGTGGCATTGATGCTGTTCGAATTTCGGATGATGGCACGGGCATTAATGCATTACAAGCTGACGCATCTTTTGGTAACCTGGGGGGATCTTGGAAGCGGGATGCGAGCAAGACTCTGGTTTCTGGTCGTGTGTTAC
Source organism: bacterium (assembly GCA_037133395.1). Taxonomy (GTDB): domain Bacteria; phylum Verrucomicrobiota; class Kiritimatiellia; order RFP12; family UBA1067; genus CAIZQW01. The sequence continues at coordinate 4,662 of JBAXOG010000050.1, forward strand.
ATGGACGAAAGGGACGCGGACGCTTCAAGGCTTTTTCGATTGGGAACCATGTGGAGTGGAAGACCACCATGCAGACGGATTCTGGGCTTCGTTCTTTTACGTTGGCGGGTGATGCGGATAATCCTGGACATTTCATATTAATGGACATTGAAAATCCCGGACCTGCGGCGGGGACGGAAATTATCATTGCGAATATCACGAACCCCATTAGTTCGCTTCTTGATGCGTCATGGGTCGTCCAGCAGCTCGCCTCCAACTTCGCGCTTTACTTGAAGGCATATCCGAATGTGCGCATCTATTTTCAAGGTCTTTTGGTTAATCCAGTTATTGTTCAGCGTGCCAACAACACCTATCACCTTAAGGCTTCGGATGGCTCCCGAGCGGAGTTGCAGGTTATTGAATGGAAGACTCGTCAGAGCCGTAGCAAAATTGTTTTCTGCAATGGGGACGGCTTTGCCCTCCACGAAGTGGATGCCGCGGTGCGAACGGGAAGTGGTTTTAATTATACTGCTTATTTGGTTTCCGAACGTTTTGTCCCATTGCATGAAGAAAATCTCTTGGTGCTTGAAGAGATGCATCCTGAAGTTAAGGCCTTTTTGGATGCTACGCGCGAAACCTTGCGTAATCACTTTCGCGAACGGCGTGAAGCTCTGACGGTCGAACTGTTACAGCAGTGGCAGGCAGACGGTGTTTATCCTTACAGTGGTTCAGCGGCAAACGATGACGAGGTTACAGCCCGCATGTGTTTCGAGGCTTGTGCCTTGGCGTTTCGCTCGTATTCAGATAACTTTGACACATTGTCCACCATTGAAAAGAAATTTATTTTTAAAATGATGCAGGAGATGCTGGATAAGCATCCAGAGAGCACGGTTCAGATCGTTGGCGATATTTTGGGGCTCCCTCAAAAGACGCGTAAAGAATTGCAAAAGCTCGCTACCCCTGCTAAAGAAAAAAACAGGAAAGCTTAGCGGTTTGTGAAGAAGAATAAGACAGGTAATAAGCCCAAGGTCGTGGTCATAGCCGAACCTGTAAAGGGTAACGTTTCAAATGAAGCGACGGAATTGATTGAGTCGAAGGGATCCGAATCTCTAAACCCCCTCGTTTCGATTGATCTCGTCAAAGCCAAACGTGAGGGGCTCGGCCTGTCGGTCAATGGGTTGCGCCATCTGCTACCAGACGCATTGAAGGGAGCAGGGGCTTTCATTGTTATTATCATGGCACTTGTTATCTTGTTGACCCCTCCATTGGTTCAAAGCGACTTCCCGAAGGTAACCTATTCGTATAAGGGTACCACCTATACCAATGCCACGTTGTGCCGTCCCTTGGCTATGCCAAACCGCTACTACATTGCCTTGCCGAAAAAGATCGAAGAGCGATATCAATATTTTGCGGTTGACCGGCGTCGCGAAGTGGCGACGCTGATGACCAATACCTTTTCTCGTACCATCTTGGGGATTCCTGTTATTAAGCGGAGTGATCCTATGGGCTTGGATCTTGAATTCCGTCACTTTGACAATTCTGAGTGGCAAGTCTTCTTTTTGCCTGAGACGATTCTTTTTTCGAATGCTGTCTTGGCTATTCGATTGGATGTGAAATGACGACATGGCGTCCATGGTTTCGTCTCTTCAGGCTTCCCAATCTACTGACAGCCCCAGGTGATCCGTTAGCTGGATTTGTTTTGGCTTCTGCCGGGAAAATAGAACAATCTCAGCTTGTTCTGCTTTTGTCCGCCATGGGCACATCGCTCTTCCTTTACCTGTTTGGATTAGCGGTGAACGACATCGTCGATGTTGAAGTTGACCGTGCAGAGCGTCCGGAACGTCCATTACCAGCAGGCGAAATCACGTTAACCCAGGCACGTATGGCAGCGATTGCAGCAGTGTTATCCGGCTTGAACGTGGCTCTTTTTTCGGGAAAGCCAGCCTTGATCATTGCGACACTCCTTGCGGCGGCGATTTTGTTTTATAACGCAAAACTTAAATACACACCTATTGCCGGAGCACTTGCCATGGGCATCTGCAGAGGATTAAGTCTGCTGATCGGTGTAGCTGCTGCCAAGCCGGAATGGTTCATGCAATGGCCCACGCCTGTTATGCTGCCGGCGGTAATTGCGGCTATCGGATTGATGTTTTATGTGGCGACCTTTACGGCGCTTGCGAGGCACGAAACCGAGCAAGAAAAGCCCATGGGCTTTTTGCGGTGGGTACCCTTTCTTGTTCTGCTGATTGCGTTGCCGAGCCTTGTGACCGTGACGACTGCACTAAAACAGACGGCTGGCGTTGCGCCAACCGTGTTTGTCTTTTTGATGTGTATGGCCCTGATGCGGGTCTGGCTGCTCGGCGGACCGTTTTACCGCTTTCAGGCGATGCCCGTCATCATTGGCGGCTATATTCGCAACCTGCTAATGGTGCAGGCATGTTTTTGCGTGTCATGCGGTGTCGCAGGGCTTTGGCCGGCAATGACGCTCCTCCTGCTCTTCACAATCTTTCCACGCTTGAGCAAGTCCTATTACAGCAGCTAATGTTACTTGATAATCGGCGTGAGGATCATGTTACGATAATCGACATTGCTGTGGTCGCCCTGCAAGTAGATAGGGCCGAGGACAAATTCGTCGGAGGTGATGGCTCCGCCCGTGACGCCCACGGCTGGCTGGTTGTCGATAATCTTCTTGCCATTCAAAATCACGGTCACATGGCGGTCGCAAAGCGTGATGTCAATGGTCTGCCACTCGCCTGCAGGCTTTTCGGCTGCTACTAAAGGAGTGACGCGACCATAGAGCGCCCCCATGTTGTGGCAGTTAACTTCCTTGCCGAATGTATCTGCCATCTGAATTTCATAGATACCGCGCAGATAGATGCCACTATTTCCGTCCTTAGCCATGCAGACTTCGGTCTTCAGGTTGAAATCCTCAAAGGTTGTTGCCGAGGTGCGGAGGTTGGTGCCGTGCTTGTTCTTGCCGTTTTCGTCAAGTACGCGATTGGAGAGTACGCCACCCTTCATACTCCAGCCATTAAAAGCCTTTGGACTCATTGCGATCCACCCATCGAGACCCTTCTCAAATAGCTTGATCGGTTCGCCGAATTTCACCTTTGACAAATCTGGCTTAGCAGGGAGAGGCTTAATCTTGTTGCCTTTGAACTCGGATTTACCAGTCTCCTTGCCATTCTGTTCAACAACGGCCTTGGTCATGGTCAACTGACCGTTATCTGCCTTCGCTGTGATTTTCTCGGTCTTCTTCTCCTCCTTGCCATCTTTCTTGGAGGTCAGCGTGCGCGTCAGTACTAATGCGCCATTCTCGATCTTAACCTTTTCATAGGTGAGTGGACTTCCTCCGCCCCACAAGATACTGCCCGACAATGCGCCGCAGTCGGCTTGTTCAATCCCCATCCAGCCCGCGCCGCCATTCAGGTTGATAGCCCAGTAACCGACATACGGTTTGGCAACCTCATCCGCAAACGCTGATGCCCCTAAAAAAAGACCTACGCAGCCAACAGCAAACAATACCTTCTTCATAAAACAGCCTCCTTTGTTAAATAATAATGTCCTTAACATTACCCTAAGCAGTAGCAACAATCAACAGTAATGTTGTCATAAATGATACACCATAATCTCAAAAGAAACAGAAATGAGATTATGGTGTATCATTTAATGAGAGAACATCTTTATGCCAAAAGTAATGGATTATAATTACATCCAGCTTGCCGTTTCGTTTGCGAAAGTACCGACAAATGTGCTAATATTTTCACCCATTTCTGAAGCACAAGGGAAAGACGATTATGAAAGTACCCATTAGCTGGTTGAATGAATATGTTGATGTAGCGGATTTATCGGTCAAGGAGTTGTCCGATAAGCTGACCTTTTCAGGCGTTGAAGTCGAGGGTATCGAGGAAGTCGGAGCTGTGTTGGATGATAACTTTGTGGTAGCTGATATTTTGACCTGCGATAAGCATCCGAATTCCGACCATCTCCATATTTGTAGTGTTTCAGATGGAACACAGACCTTACAGATCGTCTGCGGTGCACCTAATGCGGCAGTGGGGCTCAAGGTGCCACTTGCAAAGGTGGGTGCTGTTGTGCCTGAAGGCGGCTTCAAGATCAAGCAGGCAAAGTTGCGTGGTGTGGAGTCTTTCGGCATGCTCTGTTCGCAGCGCGAACTAAAGCTGTCATCGGACCATGGTGGACTGATGGTATTGGATTCAGCCCTGAAGACCGGGACGCCGATGCGGGACGTGTTGCCGAAACCGGATGTGGTCCTAGATCTCGAAATTACATGGAATCGGCCCGACTGTCTCTCCATTATTGGGATTGCCCGTGAATTTGCAGCGTTGCTAAAACGTCCGCTCAAGATGCCAGCCATCGACTTTGCCGAAACGAATGAGTCTGTCGAAAAATTTGCGAAGGTCGTGGTCAAGGACAGTATCAAGTGTCCGCGCTATACGGCGCGCGTCATGACGGGTGTGAAGGATGGTCCGTCGCCTGATTGGATGCAACGTCGCTTGGAGCTCTGCGGTGTGCGTGCAATCAGTCTGACCGTTGATGTGACCAACTATGTGATGCTCGAATACGGTCAGCCACTTCATGCGTTTGATTATCGCAAGCTTGCAGAAAATACGATTGTCGTGCGTTGTGCGGAACAGGGCGAAAAGATGAAGACCCTGGACGGCCTTGAGCGCACACTGGATAGCACGATGCTCGTGATAGCCGATGCTAAGACGCCGAATGCCGTAGCCGGTGTGATGGGCGGGGCGGAGAGCGAAATCGCACTCGGTACAGAATGTGTGCTCTTGGAAAGCGCGTTGTTTGATTGCGCATCAACCAAGTGGACTTCGACGAAGCTTGGGATGTCCAGTGAATCGTCACGCCGCTTTGAACGTGGAGTGGATCTTGACCTTGCCGATCTTGCCAGCCGCCGTGCAACGCATTTACTGGCTAAATATGGCGATGCGAAAGTTGCCAAGGGCATTATTGATGTTGATGCGCGTAACTTCAAGCACGGCGAGGTGGCCTTGCGTTTCAAGCGCGCCAAGGACGTGATCGGCGTGGAGCTTACACAAGAAGAGATGATAGAGATTCTGACATCGCTCGGCCTAGGCGTGGTCTCGAAAGATTTCGAAAAGGCGGTCTTCAAGATCCCGTCATGGCGTTTGGATCTGACGCTTGAAGCAGACCTGATTGAAGAAATTGCGCGCATGCATGGCCTTGACTCCATTCCTGACTGCATGCCCAATTCGACTGCGGTTTCAACATTGAATGATCGTCCGTTCTATCTTCGTGCAAACTGTCGCACAGCCTTGCTGGGCATGGGCTTCTCGGAAGGCATGCACTACAGCTTCCTCTCTGCGCAGGAACTCGATATGTTTGATAAGCGCAATGCTAAAAAGCGCGCCGTGATTCCGTATCCAGTCAGTGCAGACTATGGTGTGCTGCGTGATTCCCTTCTTCCTCAGTTGGTTGCCTCTCTGGGGCGTAATGCCTCGCGTCAGGTGGAGAAAGCCGGACTCTTTGAAATGGGACGCGTCTTTTTCCTGGGCGAAGATGGACAGCCGCAGGAAGAGGAGCGCGTCTCGGTTGGATTGATGGGTCCGTTCGGGCGTTCAGCCATTGACAGCCGTCGTGCAGTCGCTAACGAAGAGGCTCTGCTCTGGCTCAAGGGTACGGTAGAGAATCTTGTTGCGGTCATGCATGCGGGCACACTCGACTTTACGCCTGTCGCTCATCCGGGTATGGACGCAGGCTTTGCGCTGGAGATTTCATTGAACAAGAGCGTTATTGGTTTGATGGGTGCGGTTTCCATTGGGCTACGTCATCAATGGCGCATGACCACAGCGATGGTCGTTGCCGAACTCAAGCTAGCGCCTTTGCTGGCAGGTGTCGCCGCCGGCGGAGCCGTCAAGCCAGTTCCACAATTTCCGGCTGTGCATCGCGATATCGCCTTTGTGGCGGATGTCACGCTTGCGCACGTGGATGTGATCAAGACCATCAAGAAAGCTGGGCCTGCGGAGTTGACCGATGTCGCGCTCTTCGACATCTTCCAGTCGAAGGAGATGGCAAAGCAAGGCAAGCGCAGTCTTGCCTATTCGCTTGAATTCCGTTCGCCTGACAAGACGCTCACCGATGAAGTGGTTAATGTGACATTCAATAAGATTATTGCCGCGTTAAAAAATGAATTGAAGGTTGAAGTTCGCGAAGGATAATAACGAATTAGTGGATTTATTAAAACAAAACGCCACCTTGATTCAAGGTGGCGTTTTGTTTGTTGCCATTTTTTATTCGGAGAGCTCAAGTGTCACAGGGCCGAGGAGACCTGATTTATTCGGCCGGCGATAGCGGGTTGGGATGGTTCTGTAGTGATTGTCCATGGCACTATACACCAACACGTCGATCTTGTTTTGGGCACTCGTTTTTACGAGAGACGTAATATCGAATGTCCAGGGCTGCATGATACGAACGCCTGCAGGTTTTCCGTTCACAAAGACCTCGGCTGTTGAACTCACATCGCCGAGATTAAGTACCACTTTTTTGACAGCTGGAACATCGATTCCCTTGCGATACCAAGCGCCACCTGAGTAACAACTGAGTCCGTCATTCAAGGACCAATCGCCGAGGTCGAGGCGCCCTTCTCCGCACGTCAGGCGGACATATTCAGGTAAGGCAGCTCCTGCATAAGCACCGCGATTCTGCTTGACGGTGAGGATCACTAGCTGAGGCGTTGCACTTGGTTTTTCTAGGGTAAAGAGCTGGCTCGTTTCCGCTCGCCACTTCTCATGGTTTACTTTCTGCTTTTCACCTTCTATTTTTGCTTCGCCTACTTGGACCTCAAGAATGCCTTGCGCGTCATCAATGAGCAAGGAGCGAAGGTTTGGCGGAGACATAAAGGTGTAGATACCTGTTGGGCTTTGAACTTCTGGATAGAGGTCGAAGGGTAGGATGTCTTGATTTTTCCACCAGCTCATGGCTAGTGGTTTTTCTTCGTAAACTGGACGCCCCTTTACATCCACCTTTGCATTCGGAACGGTGAAATCAAGAAGTTTAGGGGGCCCCATGGGGTGGTTATACCACATGCTGTTTTTAAAGGAGGAAATGGCCTTGACGGGCTGCGACCCTTGCTCATTTGTTTTGGAAACAGACCATGTTGCGTCTGAGGCAATAACGGGTTGGCCATCGCAATACAGTTCTGCGATTGCTGCTCCATCGCCTGCACGGTTTGTGGCTTCAACGACGACTTCGTTTTGTCCCTTTTTGAGTTGCTTCAGCACATCATGTACATCCACAACCATCCATGAGGTTCGGAGTCCAACCTTCAGGCTATTGAGAGAAACCCCATTCATATACAACGTATAGCTGTCATCCGCTGTGACACGGATGTTTGCTTTCTTGGGTAGAGTGTCGAGCGAAAAACGCTTTTGCATCTTGAACGTTCCGGTTGCTTCGTTGGGATGCCAAATCCAGCTGGCCTTTGGGCTGAATGCCTCCGTAGATGCATGATAGCTAGGTTTCCTCGTGGTCATGACGATATAGCCACGCCCTGCTTTCGGATAACGGGCTAGTAACGTATTGGCTCCTGGGTGGAGGGTTACGGCTGAGGCCTCTGTAACTCGTTGGGCGTTCACCCAGATAGCATCTGGCTTCAAAGCACCGCCCACGTCCGGATAGGCGACCGTCTGCTTTTCGACAGGGATAGTTGTCCAGACATAATACATGGGACCGGCATCTTCCGCAGTATAGATGGTTTCATTTTTTCCGCCGGAGGGTTTTCCGAGACAAAGGAACTCATCAGTGATGACACCTTTGAGGCCATGATAACCTTGATGGCCGGGGTCGCCTTTTTTACCCCACCGCCATGAAAATTCATAAGGCTTCCAGGTGTAATTTTTGCCATTAAAGGGTAGGGCATTCTTTGGCTGGATCGATGTGAGTTGCAATAGGTCATCAGCTGGAAAATCTTTTGGCAAGGGTCCCAGCACCCACATCTTCGGGCCGAAGCTGGATTCGGTTTCAACAGGCTTTGATTCATGTTTTCCGGCGACTTCTGCTTGGTAGTGATAAATTCTTGCCTCCGCACCGATGAATGTATCTGTTGCTGGCCAATGGAAATCACCAAAGCGGTTATCGAGAGCAGGTTTAATTTCAAACCCCCAGTCTTTGTTGTCGATGGCAATGGTTCTGGCAATTTCCGCTTTCTTGCTGGTGGCGTCCTGCCGGATTGTCTTGCCTGGCGAGAACACGATCAGTTGAACAGCTTTTTTGTCGAAGGGCAATTGAAGCGTCGTTTCGGTCTCAGACTGTTTGACGACTTCGAGTGCTCTTGTTGTCCCGTCCCACGGGTTCCAAAGTTCGACTTTTCCTGTTGAGCGGAAAGTTGCGGCTGAGTTTTGGGAAGCATCGTAAATCATATAAACATCGCGAGCGCCGATACGCCGATGGTTGATAATGCCTTCTCCGGTGTAATCGCGGGGAAATGTTTTTTCTATAACAGCGATAACTTCGTCTACTTTCTCGACACGCGTTGTCAATTGGTTTACGCATTTGTCAACTTCCGGGTCATTCGAACCGGCTCGATCTGTTGAAACCGGGACATCACCGATAATGATGACCAGCCCGCCCGCCTTTTGGAATTCCACAGCCTTTTGGAGCGTGGACCAGCGCACCGCCTTCATTGATGGCAACACCAATGCACGATAAATTTCGCCACTGACTTGAAGTGTCTTACCGATTACTTTTGCACGTGCGAGAGACTCGAAGTCCATGTAATCAAAGTCAATACCTTTTGCATAGAGCGCGTCACCGGTGCGGAATGCGGTCTCAACTGACTTTCTTCCTCCTGTTTGGTCCACTTCCATTGCGGCTACGGGATACAGGACAGCCACATCTGCACAATGATGACCTTGGCTCATGAGAAAGCTTAAACGTTCCACGCATTTCATAAGCGATTTCATGTGCACCCAGTAGGGCATATGAAAATGATTGCAAGGAGGAGCCCATTCCCACCAACCGCCTTTTGTTGAATAGTAGAGGCCATGGAAGGATAGCAAGTTGTATCCACACGTAAAATTATAAAAGATTGCATCTGCCACGTTCTCGCTGGTGGTTCCCCATCCGCTACCATAGAAGCCTTCGAGCCAGACGCGAGGACGTTGATAAAGATGGGCGATGGAAGAGGCGACTTTCGCTTTGGTGACATTTTTTCCTAAGCCTGGCTGATCGGAACCGGGCCCTTGATTCCAGCGCTGTGTACGAAAATAATCACCGAACTCGACCACATTCCTGCCGCGTCCGCCATGGTCGCAGCCGTAAATCATGCCCCGCTGCTGATGCCAGTCGAAGACAGGCTTAAAGTAGTTCATCTCCTGGAGGCGGACGAGGACGTCATAATAGTCCAGCCGGATTTTGGCTGTGCGCGGACCCATGTCTGTGAAGATGGCTGCCAGTTCAGGGACGACATCATACCCCTTCTGTTTTTTGAACTCCTCTGCGACCAGGGCATTCCACATGTTGCCGCTGACACCAAAAACCAGTTCATCGGAAAAGAAGAAGTTGAGGCCCTTGCCACCCTCCCCGGGATTTTTCTGCTCGAAGACACCGAAGAACGTCTCAATCATCCCTTTGCCTGATTTCGGGTTCATAGGATCGAGCGACATGTCATGTGCGCGCGTCTCAATGGTGGACACGCTCCAGGCGCCCTCTGGAACGTTCCACGAAAGAACGCCGGCGTTTACATGTTTGCGCAGATCAATGATCTGCTTGGTTGCGGGGTTAAATCCTGAAACACTGATGATGTTTGCGTTGATGTCCATCTTAAAGGGCGAGCCTTGGGCTGGACGTGTCGCGTGGGCGAGTGTGTATCCTGTTACGTCAGGATATTTTGCGAGGATGTCGTCCACGTACCAGCCTTGGCCGAAGCCGAGGGTGTAATCACTCAAGCTGATGGACATGCCTCGTTTTTTAGATTCCTTGAGGAACCACTTTGTGAGGTCCCACCATTCCTCGGAAAACAATGCGGGATCGCTTGGAAAGGTGAAGCCCCAAGATTTTCCACCCTTGTCATTATGGGCATAGTTAATTTGGAGGCTGGAGGTCGAGTGGTCCTTGAGTTGATCCATTTGCCAGGAGAGGCGATCCTTTGTTAGTTTATCGCCGAGCCACCAATAGAAGGGTACGTTTCCAAATCCTTTGGGAGGGGTTACGAAGTCAGGTAAAGCGTCATAGTTGGGTTGGCGGTTTGCCTGTCCGACAGCCCAAGAGGGCGGGGGAATTACCTTTGCTGGATCGGCAAAGTCCAAATCCGTTTGCGCTAGCAACCGTGTTACAGCGATGAAGGTAAGAATAGAGACGACTGCTTGTTTATTACGAATCATGGTGCCCCAGTTTTTCTAAAGAATGATTTTTAAAAAGAAAGTATGCCATAATGCATATAATAAAGTAAAAGAGTATTATTTATAATGAACTAATTAATACACCATAATCTCAAATATATATTATTTGAGATTATGGTGTACTATTTCAGGAGAAAGGCATATACTCGTGGTGTTTTGTAACTTAGAGAGTAGGGTATGGGGCGAAAAGAAATAGTTTATTCACCTAATCCGTTGGGGAGTCATGCGAAGCGTCTCCAAGGGGGAGTCGCTTTGCTCTTCTTGTTTGCTCTTCTTTTCGCTGGGATCGGCTGTGGCATCTATATGCTGAGTTGTTACATCAGCTCCGGCCTTATGAAAAAACGCAAGCAGAAGCGCCTGGCTGCTTTGCGTCGTCAGACGCAACAGCGTCGTCGAATTCGAAAAGTACGATCGCTTAACCCTCCTCCATCTCCCGAAGATCTTCTCGTTCAATGGAATAAAACCCGAGATTCTATCGAGGACATGTTAAGGTTCGGAGCAATGCTTCTTGACCTTGAGCCGTCGGTTGACAATGGGCTTGTTATTGATCATGAAGATGGCAGCGGCCGCATTCGCGGACGTAAACCAGGTATTAAAGGTTGGCTGGCAGACCATTCGCCTCAGATCGGCTATAAAACGGCTATGCGTTATAAAGCCCTCGCACAAAAGGCGCGGGAAGTTGCTGGCCTCGAAGCACCTGTTCCAGTAACTTGGGCGCTTCTCTCAGAAGCTGTCCATAATTCGCAACGGGAGCCACGCGCTAAAATGGCATCAAATGCCGACTGCTCTCTGGCAAAGGCTCAAAAAAAACTCGCACACGTATTGAAAGACTGTGTCTGCGTGCAACACGTGCAAACCACCTTCTCTCAGCAACTCGGATGTCGACATTATGTATTGTCCCGCCCTCGTAAGACCCAGTATATGGGACGGTTCGCTCAGCCCGTGCGCAAGCATCCTAAATCACATCTTTTCCTGTTGCGGACTCAAACACATAAGTTGTTTGAGTCCCTCCCTCTTCGCGAACAGGAGTTGTTCATCGAGGAACTTTTTTCATTGGGGCAAGCATTAAAGGAAAAGGGTACGAACGCCAAGACGTAAAAAGCCAGTGTCTGTACGTTTTTTGTCGCTCCCATTTTAGACTTTCACAACAGCCCTCGTTCGGGTAAACTAAAGAACATGAATGACATTCCTCCAAAACATGCGCCCGATGCCACAAGCGGTAATCTGGTTGCTATGTATCAAGCATCTGGCTCGAATGCTGAGTCTTTTCCCGTCTTGAAAGCTTTCCAAGAGTATATTGACGCTGAACGTGCTCAGGCCCGTAAACGCGTGATGATGCTGTCGATCTCCTTCTCAATTGTTTTGTGCGCGGTTGTGCTTCTATTTCTGAGCATGGGTGTCTATCTATTAAAGGACATGTCGGCGCTCCAAACAAAACTGGTTGACGCGGCATTGTCGCAACGGAATATGCCCGCGCCAGTTATCACCGTTACAGCGCCACCCGTGGCGCCACAGCCCGCTCCGGTCGTTCAACCACAACCCGTCGCTCCGGTTGTATCGGCAGCGTCTGAAGAGCTCCGCGAAGTGTCAAGAGCGCTCGCTGATTTGAAGGCGGATATTGAAAAAAAGAAGAATCAAGAGGCTCAAGAGGTTGCTTTGATCGCACAAAATAAGGCGGCCGCCCAGTCGACTGAACTTCAGAAGCTCCAAAGTGAGATAGGGTCCATTAAAAAAGAAAATCAGATGTTGAAGGAGACCTTCGTTACCCAGCGCAAACAGACACAGCAGCAAAAAACAGTACCTGGCACGCGTCCAACGGCCCTTGTTGCAAAAAGCGAGCCCGTCAAAACGCCTGAAGCAGGAAAAAAGGCGGAGTCGGCCTCGTCTCCTGTTGTTGTTGCAGCATCAACAGAGAAGACGGTCATTGCTCCGTCTCCTGTAACGGATGAAGCCCGCTATCCTGTGGCAACCAAAGAGCCGCCTGTAATGCCAGCTGGTGTCAAGGCTCAGGATCCTCAGAAGGGGATGATGGCGACATCGATCCCTCTGAAGACAAAGAATATGGGTACCGTGGCTTGGCGGGTTATCATCCCCGATTAATTGTTGCGGTTATGGCGAAACAAATTTTAATTGTCTGTACGGGTAATACTTGCCGCAGTCCGATGGCGGAGGTTTTGTTGCGTGCTGCATTACCCCCTGACGCGGATTGGGTAGTGGTTTCGGCTGGAACGTCTGCGGATCCCGGAACGGCCGCTTCAGAATATGCGCGTGTCGCCATTGAGGAATGTGGCTTAAGCCTGAACAATCATCGTAGCCAGCTTGTCACACAAGAATTGGTCGATGCATCGACTGTTATTATCGCAATGACCCATCGACATATCGACAAAATATTACAAGGTGTTCCCAGTGCCCGTGACCGAGTCTATTTGATGCGTTCCTTTGACGCGCAGACGCCGGCGGGAAGTGACGTGTGTGATCCGTATTGCGGAAGTCTCGCGGAATATCGCGCCTGTCGTGACAGCATTCAACAGGCTTTGCCTGGGCTAGTATACTTTCTAACACATCAGAGTGGGTAAAGGGATAAAGGGAAAAACTATGATTATTGACACACTTGAAAACGTAGGTCGTTATGAATGCTTGAATATACGTTTTAAAGCAGCGTTCCACTTCTTGAAAAATACGAATCTCGCGGCATTGCAGGAGGGTCGTTATGAAATCGATGGCGATCGTCTGTTTGTTCTGACGCAAATCTATCAGACCAAGCCCGTGGCAGATGGCAAGTTGGAGGCGCATCGTAAGTATATCGATATTCAGTTTGTTGTCTCAGGAGAGGAATATATTGGTTATGCTCCTCTTGCCGACCAGAAGCCGGTCGCGCCTTTTCAGACTGAAAAAGATATTGGTTTTTACCATGGCGATGCCAGCCTTACTAAAATATCAGCCGGCATGTTCGCGATTTTTTATCCGAATGATGCGCATCTACCGAGTCGCTATCTGCAGGTGGCGTCGGGCGTAAAGAAAATTGTGATAAAAGTCGCCTGCGTCTAATGAATCGCTACACGGGTTATGGTCTATGAAAACAGCTTATACGACACTTCAAAAAGCATTGTTGACAACCGGACGTTATGAGACGCCAGCAGAGGCACGTCCTAAGCGTATCGCCAAGAAGAGTGCGTGGCTAGGACTGCGTTGCGCAAAGGCTCTTTGTTGGGATGCCCTTGCGCGGTGTGCTTGGAGACGCATTTTTGGCACGTTTGACCACAATGCTTGGGCTGATTCGTGTATGTCCGCCGTCAATTTTGCGGAAGGTCTCGGTGCAACGGTTACCTTTGAAGGCTTTGAACACCGAGCCGCCTATAAAGGGCCGGTGGTGTATGTGTCCAATCACATGAGCACAATGGAAACGATTATCTATCCTTCTGCATTGAATGCCTTTGATAAGTTGTCGATCATCCTGAAAAAAAGTCTTACTGAAATTCCGGTTATCGGTAAGTCGGCGATTGTTGTTGGCTGTATTGCCGTGACCCGTACGAATGCGCGTGAAGACCTTGTTACGGTGTTTGAGGAGGGGGCTAAACGTCTTCAAAAGGGTATGTCGGTACTTATTTTCCCGCAAGGAACGCGCCAGTCGGTGTTTGAAGCACGCCGCTTTAATTCGCTTGGAGCAAAGCTTGCCGAGCGTGCAAATGTACCCCTCGTGGCTATAGCGGCGCAGACGGATTTTCTTGAAAATGGAAGGCTTATCAAAGACTTTGGACCTGTCGATCCTTTGAAGCCGCTTCGATTCAAGGCTAGTCCGTTATTCATGCCAGAGCTTGGCGCAAAGAAAACACACGAACAAAGTGTCGCCTTTATTACCGACCAACTTAAAGCGTGGAACTTGCCCACGACCTAAGGACTCTCCTGGGCGTATAGGCGTCCCGCCTGTACACTTCAAAACAAAGCAGTTGATGGTGGCGCTCTTAGACACCAGTGCACAGGCGAGGACGCCTATGCGCCCAGAGGAGGCTTGCCTGCGTCTACTTTGTTAAGCCGCTTGCGAACTCGAGCGCGAGCATTGCATACGATGTGGCCAGCACAGGGTCATTTTCCCACCAGCGGTTGTTATCGTTGACCCAGGAGCCGTCCGGTTTCTGAAGCGAGAGCACTTTCTTGATCATCTCTTCGCGCCAACGGATATCGCCTGAAGCTTTCGGCAATGTATCCACAGCCGCAGCATTTAACGCGCGAGCCATGATGTTGAAGTAAAAGTAAATGCCCTGCTGCCCTTGTCCTGGATGCTCATCTACTGACCAAAACTTGGAGGCATAGTCAAAAGCGTCGCGTACGCGCGGATCGCTTTTTTCCAGATTCGCGTGAAGCATGGAGAGAACGCCAGCATACGTCATACTGCCATACGCACGGAGCATGACCGTACCATTAGCATTGGTTGTCGCGCCAGCTTTGGGATCGTCTGTATTATATGCAAATCCCCCCTTGGTTTCGCCAGTCTTGTTCTGCATCTTTTCAACATACTTTAGCGCCGCATCCCAGTTGACGTCTGCACGCTTTTCAGTGGCTGGACGAAGGTCTTCAACAGTCTGTGTTCGCCGCATAGCGTCCATGGAGAAAGTTGTATTGTTCAGATCGGTATAGGTGCGCTTGTTGTTCTTGTCGTATCCGAATCCGCCTTGATGGGCGTCATCGCCAAAGTGTTGCGAGGATGCAATGTAGGTGCGTGCCTTCAGAATAGCTGGAACCAAATCCTTGCGTCCTGTCGCATGAAGGGCCGTCACGCAGATAGAGGTGTTGTAGTTCCCCAGCCCGCCACCTTTCTTGTCGGGCTGGTCCACATAGATCCCACCATCAGGATTTTGTTTACTGGTGATGAAGGCAACCGCTTTGTCGGTGCTTTCTTTATAAGCAGGAAGTCCAGCAGATGCTAATGCCCATAATGGAAGGCCTGTCAATGCAGGCATGCCAGCTTCAGACCAGGCGCCGTTTTCTTTCTGGCTTTTTTGTAGCCAGCCGGCACCTTTTGTCACGGAAGCCTTAACCTGTTGCATCAATTCAGGATTGAGCGCTTCCCCGATTAAGTAATTTGTCATGCAAAAAACTGATGTTGTCACCATCATCCATGTCTTCATTGTATTCTCCTTTTTATAATCTATTAAACGCACCGGTTATCCGGAAGGTTCATTTTTTTAGCCACGTAACGTTCCTGAAGCTCGTGCTACGCGATAATCGCTCACGGTTCGCTTGATGCCATCGTCCAAGGATACCGTTGGTTTCCAGCCTAGGCTGCGAATGCGGGTGGTATCACAAAATTTACGGGGTGTGCCGTCTGGCATATTCCTATCAAAGAGGAGAAGACCCTTAAATCCTGTGGCCTCTTTGACGAGTTCAGCCAACTGACGAATCGAAACTTCTTGTCCAGAGCCCACATTGACCCAGTCAGGCGGGTTCTCATGCTCCAGCAAGAACAACAAGCCACGCGCCAAATCCTCGACATATAAAAATTCACGCAGGGGCGTTCCCGTGCCCCATAATGTCACGGACGGTGCATTTGTCAGCCGTGCTTCTTCAAATCGACGGATCAGTGCGGGCATCACATGTGAGTGGGAGGGATGGTAGTTGTCACCAGGACCGTACAGGTTCGTTGGCATGGATGAATGATAGAGCCGTCCGTATTGACGGCGATAGTACTCGCACATTTTGAGTCCTGCGATTTTTGCCAGCGCATACCCTTCGTTGGTGGGTTCCAGCGGCCCTGTCAAAAGGCTTTCCTCTGGAATGGGCTGGGGGGCCAAGCGGGGATAGATGCACGTGCTGCCTAAGAAGAGCAGACGTGGTACACCTGCCTCATGGGCGGCATGAATGACGTTTGCGGAGGCCATCAGGTTTTCATATAAGAATGTGCCGATTAAGGAGCGGTTGGCCTCGATGCCGCCCACGCGTGCGGCGGCAAAGATGATACAATCTGGCTTCTCGCGTTGGATAAATGCGCGCGTAGCCGCTTGGTCAATGAGCTCAAGCTCGTGATGGCTGGCCGTAATCAGGTTTGTGTAACCACGCACCTTCAACTCCTGGCAGACCGCCGAGCCCACCATACCGTTGTGTCCTGCAATATAAATACGATCAGATGCTTGCACAATTTCTCTCCGCGGGTAACTGATTAAAAGCCGATCTCATAGCCCTTCTTGTCCAGTAGGCGCAGGTCGCCATCGGTCATAATTTTGACCAGTTGTTCAAATGTCACCTCAGGGACCCACCCCAGTTGACGTTTGGCTTTGGTTGGATTACCCAGGAGCTGTTCGACCTCCGCTGGACGGAAATAACGGGGGTCAATTTTGATAACAGCTTTGCCTGTGCTTGTGTCGATGCCTTCTTCCTCGACGCCTTTCCCTCTCCATTCAATGATGCGTCCGACATGGATAAAGGATTTTTCAATGAACTCGCGGACAGTATGCATCTCACCTGTTGCCACGACATAATCATCGGGTTTTTCTTGTTGCAGCATCATCCACATCATTCGCACAAAGTCCGGCGCATATCCCCAGTCACGGAAGGCGTCAATATTGCCCATATACAGGGCATCCTGCAAGCCACGATGAATCCGTGCAACAGCCATGGTAATCTTGCGCGTTACAAAGGTTTCGCCTCTGCGTGGTGACTCATGGTTGAATAAAATGCCATTGCTGGCGTGAAGTCCGTAAGACTCTCGATAGTTTTTCGTAATCCAAAAGCCATACTGCTTTGCGACCGCGTAAGGTGAACGTGGATAGAAGGGGGTTGTCTCGGATTGCGGGACTTCCATGACCTTGCCATATAATTCGGACGTGGACGCCTGATAAAAGCGGGCATCAATCTTTGTTTCGCGAATGGCGTCCAGTAAGCGAAGCGTACCGATACCATCGACATCTGCCGTATATTCTGGGACCTCAAAAGAGACCTGTACATGGGATTGCGCACCGAGATTATAAATTTCAGATGGGTTGACCTTTTCAATGATGCGGTTCAAGTTGCTGGAGTCAGTCAGGTCGCCATAATGAAGAAAAAGCTTCACGTGGTCCTCGTGACGATCCTGATACAGATGGTCAATGCGGTCGGTATTAAAGGAACTGGCTCTGCGGAGGATACCATGGACCTCGTATCCCTTGTTAAGTAGAAGTTCAGTCAAGTAGGACCCGTCTTGCCCTGTAATTCCTGTAATTAATGCTTTTTTCATATAGTTTGCTCCTTTAGACCCTTTTTATAAGAGTTCATTAGTATAGCAATTATTTTTTTGGAGTAACGCCAAAACAACCCAAATCAAAAAAAATCAAAATTGATGGTTTTCATCCTTGCCAATTGTGGGGGTTTTTAGCTATTATTTTCACTCCTCAAGCTCGAAAGGTTTATTGATTATGAAGAAGGATATTCACCCGAAGTACGAAGATGCAACGATTTCGTGCGCATGCGGTAATGTAATTACGACGCGTTCTACCAAGAAGGAAATGAGTGTGAACACTTGTTCGGCCTGCCATCCGTATTTTACCGGGCAGCAGACCATGCTTGACACGGAAGGCCGTGTTGACTCCTTTATGAAGCGTTACAATATGAAGAAGGCCTAGGCTTTCTTTAGCTGAAACGGGCTGGTTTGACGTAGCGGCATGCCGCAGGCGTATTCCGGCCCGTTTTGTTTCATTTTTAGGACATGGGGTTTTCCCTAGGGTCCTGTCGTCTGGATTAGCCCTGAAGGTCGCGTGCTATGCTCGATAAAGCCCATATAGAAAATGTTCTTGCAAAAGTACAGGCTTCTGAGATTGCACTCTCTGATCCTGCTGTGCTCGGAAACCAGAAGGTCTATCGCGAAAAGCTCCGCGAACATGCGACCCTTAAAAAGCTGGAACACGTGGCGAACATTTATTTCCGTCTCTTGTCTGAATTGGAGGGTAATCGCGAGCTCGCGAACGATCCGTCCGGTGATGCTGACTTAATCGCGATGGCGAAGGCCGAAATTACGCAGATTGAAGCCAAGTTGCCGGATGCGGAACGTGCGGTTCTTTCAAACTTGTTGCCCCCAGATCCAGCGGATGCCCGGAATGCGGTCTTCGAAATTCGCGCCGGAACCGGTGGTGAAGAGGCCGCATTGTTTGCTGCTGTCTTGTTCCGTATGTATTCCAAATACTGCGATAACAAGGGCTATAAAATTTCAATCATTGATGCAAATGGCACCGAACTGGGCGGCTACAAAGAGATCGTCTTTACCGTAATCGGCGAAGGTGCCTACGGACATTTCAAGTTTGAGAGCGGCGGACACCGCGTGCAACGTGTCCCTGAAACAGAGGCGCAAGGTCGCATCCATACCTCGGCGGCAACGCTGATTGTCTTTCCTGAGGCCGATGAGGAGGACGCTCTTGACATTCCCGAGAGCGATCTGCGGGTTGATATTTTTTGTTCGGGTGGCTGTGGCGGACAAGGTGTGAATACCACCTATTCGGCCATTCGTATAACCCATCTGCCGACCGGTTTGGTTGCGCAATGCCAGGATGAGCGCTCCCAGCATCGGAACAAGGATAAAGCCATGGGCGTGCTTAGGGCGCGTATCCTCGATCAGAGGCTCCAGGCTGAAGAGGCGAAGCTCGGCAAGACACGCCTCGACTTACGTGGCTCGGGCGATCGCAGTCAGCGTATCCGTACGTACAACTTTCCCCAGAACCGCATGACCGATCATCGCATCAACGTGACCCTTTATAGCCTTGATCGCATCGTCGAAGGCGAACTCAGTCCCTTGCTGAATGCGCTCCACACGTATGACCTTGACCAGCGTCTCAAGGAAGAGCTGGGTAAAGAATAGCCAATATCCAACAAGGAATATCCAAGGGGAATGCTACATTTCCGATGGTTATTGATCATTCCATGTTCATGATTGGATATTCATGTGCTCATCCCTCTCGGAAATTAATAAAGCTACAACCTATTTTTAGCTTGTAGCTTTTAACTTTAAACTTGGATTGGCGGAGGGGGAGGGATTCGAACCCCCGGTACCTTGCGGCACGCCGGTTTTCAAGACCGGTTCTTTAAACCACTCAGACACCCCTCCGACGGAAACGAATTATTTTGTTGCCGGCGTTACAGGAGCGGGTGTGGCTGGCATTGAAGGAGCATGTGCAGCAGAACCGCCAGAGAATGGCAAGGCGGGCTGTTGTGTGGTGACAGGCGCTGTTCTTACATTTTCCATGATTGAATTCGCGGTGTTGGAGGTCAACCGGGAAAGCACAATGGTGTTCAATAAAAACGAAGTTCCGAGAATAATGGTAATCTTGACCAGGACGTTTCCTGTCTGCGCACCAAACAATGCTTCAGCAGTGCCACCGCCAAAACTTACGCCCAGTCCGCCTTCTTTTGGCTTCTGTAGCAGAACCACAGCACCTAACAACAAACAAATAATGACTTCAATCACATACAAAAAACTAATCAAGGCTTGCATAATATTCTCCGTCTCTCATCTTCCAATTAGGGAAAAGGTGTTTCAATATACCAAAAACATTGCCCTAACCGCAAGCCCTGCTTTCATTTTTTTAAAAATGGGCATTAAACGCTTAACGTCCAACGCTTAACTCTGAACGCTTAAGTGGACTCGAATTTACTTTAGAGTTAAGCGTTAAAAGTTGAGCGTTTTTTATCGGGCAGAATCGGTGATAAAACATCGCGTCCGAGATAGTTGCTTGCGACTGGCAAGAGTTTTTTTATCAACTTGTAAGCATTCCAGACAAGATGTCCCCCTTTCCATGCTGCCAAAAGATAGTCTATATTAACAGAAGGACACATGTAGAGGACGAGTCCCACGAGAAGGCACTCCATAAGTTTGTCTTTAAGTAGTTGCTCCAAAAAACACTCTATAAATAATAAAGTGGCATTGATTTTTGCATTTCCTCTGTCAGTAGTCATCCAGGCATTTGCGATTTCCAGGCATATATTCATGCAATTTAGTATTTTGTCCATATTTTCCTTTTTATATATTTGCTTCCTTGGTCTGATCTAATTCTACAAATGCAGAAAAATAAGTTCATATTTTTTTGAAGTTTCCTAACGTCTAACTCCCAACGCTCAATTTTTTAATATTTTCCCCTTGAGCTTTTCCTGCAAAGGTCGTATGCTTTCATCATATTCCGTTTGGGAAACGGTGTTTGATCTTTTCCATCGCGGGGACGACTCCCGCACATATTGATTTTGCGCTTACGCGCATTTAGCTTCCTCGAAAAACCAGCAAGTTTTTGATTGTAACGAAGCGAGATGCTCGGAGGTGCGCCGTTTGGCGCGCCTCCAGCTCTCGTGCTTCGTTACGGGTGCTTGCTGGTACCTTCGAGGAGGCACGGACTGGAGTCCGCGCCTTTTTTTATTGCCTGTATGGGGTGCGAACACGGAATGAATTGAACAGGCATGAGGTGGCACTGTCATGTGTACAGCAGAAACGCCAGGTATCCTTTTCGATTGCCAATTTGATTTTCAACCTGTGGGACACGGACTCTTCTATACTGGACGGGTGAAGGATTTTCATTTTGTTTATGATTGCGGGTCAAAGAGCACAACATGTTTGAATGAAGCCATTAAGAACTATTTAGGCGAAATGTATAAGAAGACAATAGATCTCTTAATTATTTCCCATTTTCACAAAGACCACATAAACGGAATTCCACGACTCCTAGAAGCGGTTGATAAAATTAACAAGGTCATCCTTCCTTATCTGTCACCGGTGGAACGTCTGATAGCCGTACTCGAAAATACTATTAGTGCAGAGGGCAGTATTGATGAGGATTCCAACAACTTGATCTTTGATCCAGTAGAGTATTTCCATAGAAATGGATACACACCGGAATTCGTTTTCTTGGCGGCAGATGAATTGAGCCAAGGCAGATTTAGAGACGATTTGGGTATCTCGTCACAGGAAGGCATTAGAGAACCATTCATCAATGAGCATTCGTGCAAAAAGCAATGCAATTGGGCCTTCAAATTCTATTATCGTAAATGCGATGAACAGATTGACAAGGAAAAACAATTTTTGAAGGACGTGACAGATAAAGGAATCTCCCTTGAAAACATAGCTGAAGTATTCAAAAGAGAATTTTCTGTCCTACAGAAAATCTATAAGAAAGTTTTCGGATCGAAGCAAAACCAAACCTCAATTGTTTGTTGTCATGGTCTTGCATCAGGCTCTTGTGGAGAGTTTTTCTATTACGAAGAATCACCAATTGATATAGAAAACCCAGTTTATAGTTTGAAAGATAATTCAATAAAAATGCCCGATGCAAAGCCGATAACACCGTCAATTTCAATCTCGGAGCCTTTGCAAATGTTAACAGGCGATGCGGAATTGGATATCGCTCAATTTGAATCTCATTTTGCGAGCGAGCTCACTCATGTTGGTGTTTTTCAAGTTCCCCATCATGCCTCGGATTCTAACTGGGAAAATGATTTCCTCGTTTCTATGAAAAACTGCAATCTGTGGGTTGTGTCTTGCCGTTCGAACGATAATAAGCACCCCGGAATGTGTGTAATTAATGAGTTAGGAAAAAAACAACTTATTCCTTCGATATGCGATGAAGACACGAGGATTTCCCTGTTGGCAAATGTAAACAACTATTATTTACTTGAAATCTGACAAGAAATGCTGATATCTGAATCCTAATCCAAAGAGCTCCACGTTATTTTAGTCATCCTTTGGGATGCTAGTAAAACAGGAACATGAAAAACTAGTAATCAAAAAAAATGGAGAAGAAACATGAGGTAAAAATGAACTTTACTTTTAACAACAGCCATGTGTACAAAAAGCAATTTGGCGAGTATTTCCGAGGGACTTGTCGCGTACTACCGTTTCAACGGAAGGCAAATGATTTTGTAATGTTGTGAGACGAACGATTTTAGCTCGCTACAGACATCTGTGAGCGGAAGCAGAAAATGTTAGACGATCATGTTCTCAAAAAAAGCGCGGGTGGTTGTGACACAACTATTCGACCACAAGAAATGGTTCCCCGTTCTGAGGATCGCCTACAATTAATGGTGGTGACAGAAGTCAATTCACCATATACGAAAGGAAAAAGCTATGATAAAGTGCAAAAGTTGCGGAAAGAGATTTGATGAAGAAGATGGATTTTCTTATAACAATAGCAGCTCTGTATATTGCAGTCAAAGTTGCTTAAATAGAGAAGTAACGAAAGGTTTTGAAACGGTGTCGAATCTTTATTTAGGGGTAGTGGTTGTCGGATGTGGATGGGCATATGTGCAGTATTGTGAAAAGGGTAACTGGTGGTTATTTCCAGTAGTTCTCGGGATTATATTCTTAGGACGCGGAGGCTTAAAATGGGCTAAAGGTAAAGAGTGTGGCTCTTCACAGATCAAGTTTTGGTTAGGCATTTTAGGTTGTGGGGTAGCGATCATTGCAATGATTAGACATCTAATGGGGTTTTAGATTCAATCCAGAGATTAGCAGTTTAGACTAACTCATGTTTGGTTGGAGGATGTATAGTGCTGGCTTGACCGATTAACCACTTGACTAGCGCAAACACTACCTGTTGTTGAACGGACACTTTGAATGGTAATAGTGCTAGTCAAGTGGGTAACAAAAAGGATTAGGTAATGACAATACGATTCGTTATTTTAACCAGTTTTCCACATACTTTAATCATCTCAACAGAAAGGGCAGGCTATGCTTCAAAACATTAAATGGGTAATCCCTGGTCAGTTAGCTCGAGGCAGTCGACCTGGTCGTTTTTGTTGCCCGCCTGAATCGAGTGTCCCCGTGGGAACAGTAGATGCATGGATTGATGAGGCCAAATCGTTCGGCATCAAATCAATTATTTGTCTGTTATCCGAAGACCAGCTTCAATTATATCAGCAGGTGCCTCAGGGACTCATTGAATATTACCGACTTAAAGGTTTTTCGGTCACGCATGTACCTGCCTTGGATCATCAGGAACCCCCACTCACAGAAGAGCATCTTACAAAAATATGGGACGCTTATAGCCGGCTGGATAAGCCCGTATTAGTCCACTGTAGTGCCGGGATCGATCGTACAGGTCGAGCCATTACTTACATTCAAAAGAAACTTAGTGCAATATCTTTAACAGGAAATATTAAGTGAAAGGGAGTGTCATATGAAAAACGACCGGAAGGGAAGCTGTTTTAATGCTTTTTTAATTATTATTTGCCTTCTATTGGCAATTCCAATAGGCATGTACATGTTAGGTATGTGGACTTCAACCTCTCGTGAACGCCAACGCAGAGAATCCGAAAAACAAATTGAAGTGGCAAAACAAGAAGTCGCCGATAAGATGCGAAAGGAGGCAGCGGCAACGCGTGAACAGCAACAAAAATCTTTAAGTGAAGAGCTGGATGCCCGTGCGACAAAACAATCTCCTTCAAACCATTCCGATCAAAGCGTAGTGGATAAAAAACCCGCTGTAGATAAAACTGATGAATGGACCCCGGATGCAATCCGAAAAGAACCAGTAAGATACTTGCAAGCAAAGATCACGGAGTGTGGTGTTTTCAGCGAGAAACTGGATACCAAGGCATTATCGCTGGAGACCTTGAGAAAAAGGGCTAGCCGGGAGGCCCTAGGTAAAAAGATGGAACGAGATGCAATCCAAGGTTTTCTTGCAACATTAAAGGCGCAATATAATGCTGCAGCAGAAAGCAAAACTTGGCCAACAGTGCAAAATGGTGTCACGCTTTCCGAAATTCAACTGAAGCAGAAAATTGTGGGCGCTCACAATAAAGTAGAGTCCTATTCACGAATGGCGGAAACTCACCAAAAGAGTGAAAAGCTTTATGGAGACGAGCTTGCTGAAATATCACGGCAGCAGACGAGAATAATCGAAGCAAAGCGGAAATTGTCTGCGGATTTAGAAATCGTAAAAGCCAATAAGGAGACTCATGGAACAGAAGGTATTACGTCGGCCATAGACACCATGACAGATATCAGCCAGACATTGGCAAAGCCATTGGAATCTCCTGATTTAGATGCCTTGGCGACGAAAGAGGTTACATCGAAACAGGATAACGATGAATTTGATCGCATTATGAACAAGAAGGAGTAGTCATGCACAAGAACCAGAACGGCAAGTCTAGTTTATCCGGAATGGCTGGACTTGTTCTACTCATTATTGTCGTTTCCGCGTATTCCGCTTTTGATAAATCTCGAAAACGTGAGGAGACCCGAATTGAAAAAGAACGGCAAGAAGAAGTGGAGAGGCTACGCATCAAGGAACTCGAAGAACAAGAACGAAAGCGAATTGCTGCGATAAGGGAGACAGATGCAAAAGAGGCAGAAGTGAAGATAAAAACAACGAACGTGCGTCAGAATATGTTGCGCGAATTTGCACTGGAACACGCCCCAGAATTATGGAAGACCGCACAAGACATAAAAGCCCTCATAGAAGATTCAAATGCGCGTATGGATCAATTGAAAAAAAACCTGGAAACATTGGGTAATAAACCGGATGATGATGAAGACTACCAAAAGATGGGGACGAAGCGGAACGAGCTCTCCATGGTGCTTATGAAATTAGAGGAGGAATTAGAGGCTGCGTTTCTTCAATACAGTAAATTTCAAGCTGCCCCAGATGGGAAGAGTGTATCCAACAGCGTGACACGAGCTTTGTCCGAAGGGAAACAATCAGCTGTAGAGGCAAGGGAACGATATGAGGCACTTAAAAAGGAATTGATGCCATGAAAGCAGTTGCGGCCTGTATCCACGTGGTTTTGCTGGGTTGTTTGATTACGCAGTTTCTGGGATGCGCTTCCGTTAATTCAAGCAGCATGGAAAGCAGAATGGAAGCGGTACAACGCATTCATGACCCAGAAGAACTGGATCAATTGGCTTTAACGGGAATATACGCTGATGTACGGGCATTCGCGATTAATAAGATTTCGGATCAGGGTGTGTTAACAAAAATTGCATACGAAGAGAAAGATAACAACTTACGCGGGCAAGCCGCTAAACGAATTGTTTCAGAACAGGTTCTTGCCCAGATTGTAAAAACTGATTCATCCGCTGAGATGCGAAGCCAAAGTTTCGAGCGCATTTGTGATCAGGCACTCATTAAAATGATCGCGAAAGAATCGACTGACTCGAGTATTCGTGTCCTCGCAATACCCAAAATTAATGACCCAACGTTCTTAGGTACAGTTGCATTAGAAGATACGGATGCTTCTGTACGGCTATGTGCATTGAAAAAAGTGACGGATTCTGAAGTCCTGTCAAGGGTGATACTGACGGAATCAAGAACAGAAACGGAAATTTCGATAGCACTAACCCGTATCGAAGACCGGAAGAAACTCAAAGAGCGAAACATTCAAGCGAGACTGCTCGTTCTCCTTGAGAAAACAGAAAGCAATGAGCTTCAGCAGTTGATAGTACAGGAGCTTTCTGATGTTAGCCTGATCCTTGAGGCCCTCCCCAAATGCTGGACAGTAAAACGGCTTTGTTAAGATATAAAACC
>JBAXOG010000051.1:0-29487 GCA_037133395.1 bacterium
CCCCCGTTCAGCCGCTAGCCGGCTCCTTCCCATGGAGCCGGGCTATTCTGCTGTTGCAAGGTCACAGACATCTTGCGAAGCATCCGCGTCATTGACCGCCACCTAAGGAAAGGTGGCGCTAACGGCGGTGCCGGAGAGAGGGGCCGTGACGGTGCGCGGAGTCCGGATCCGGTGGCCGGAGCGATGCAGGGGAGGCGCAGGTGTGCCGCTGGCAGGGAAGCCGCCTGTCCGCCGCCGGCTTCTTATCCGCTCTTTCACAGTGAATGCCAAAGTGTCAGCGGCGGATAGCCGGCGACCGCAACAACATTTCAAGCAACGTTGAAGACTGTTAACTAGACTACAGGATGTCTTGCTCTTATCTGTGGGACGAAGCCCAAGTCAATGAATCGGAAATGCGCCCATCACGGCAACATAAAATAATTTGGACTTGTTTGTTTCCCACGTGATGCGTAAACTTGTAAAGATGAAAGAAAAAAATAAAAAAGTCCGAGCGGTATGGGGAAGTCGAATGGGCGCTGTATTGGCGGCGGCCGGTTGTGCCATAGGACTTGGAAATTTTATACGTTTTCCAGGGATTGCAGCTCGTAATGGGGGCGGCGCATTCATGATCCCTTATTTCATCGCCTTTATTCTGCTTGCTTTGCCGTTGTGTTGGATGGAGTGGTCGATGGGGCGATTGGGTGGGCGTGCCCATCATGGCAGTGCGCCGGGTGTGTTCGATGCGGTTGGAAACAGAAAATACGCATGGGCCAAATATCTCGGGGTGCTGGGCATTACGGGTTCGATCGGCATCTTTTTCTTTTATGTGTATGTTGAATCATGGACGTTGGCGTATAGTGTATTCGCCATGACCGGAAAATATTCAAATATTGCGACGCCAGCGGATATGGGAAAATTTCTGGGTCAGTATTTGGGGGCGGGGCATCCCTTTTCGAGCGCAATACTGCCTGCCTATTTTTTCTTTTTGGTGACGTTCGCCTGCAATTTCTGGGTGATCTGGCATGGCATCAATAAAGGAATTGAACGATTCTGTAAGATCGCGATGCCGATTTTGTTTCTGTTAGGAATTTTGTTGGTCGTTCGTGTCTTTACGCTCGGATCACCTATAAATCCGGAGTGGACGATTGAACGTGGGCTAGGCTTTATGTGGAATCCCGATTTTTCAGCCTTATGGTCTAGCAAGGTCTGGCTCGATGCGGCTGGTCAGGTTTTCTTTTCGACTTCGGTGGGGATTGGCGTCTTGTTGACGTATGCAACCTACATGAAATCGCGCGAGGATATTTTGTTGCCTTCCACGACGGCTACGGTGCTGAACGAGTTTGCAGAGGTTATTCTGGGTGGGTCGATCGTGATTCCGGCTGCCTTCCTTTTCTTTGGGCCGCAGGGTACGATGCAGGCCGTAGAGGGCGGAACTTTTGGATTGGCATTCACGACGACACCGCTTATCTTTAATGGCATGTCAGGAGGAGCATTTATTGGTTTCTGCTGGTTTTTGTTACTGTTCTTTGCAGGTGCAACGAGTTCGGTTTCCATTCTGCAACCCGGGGTAGCATTCTTGGAGGAAGAATTTGGGTTTAATCGCAAGCGCGTTATTCTCATTGTGGGGGGCATCACATTTTTTGCCGCGCACTTGGTCATTTTTGGGGATGGCGTGTTGGATGAGATGGACTTCTGGTTTAATTCGTTTGGCTTACCGATGTTTGGATTACTGGAGGTGTTCATGTTTATTTATGTGCTAGGTCCCGAGCGTGGATGGGAGGAATTGCATCATGGCTCGCCCTATAGACTGCCTCGTTTCTTCAAATGGATTATGGTCTATGTGACGCCCCTTTTTTTATTTACGATTCTTGCTGCTTGGCTTGTTACGGATGGATGGAAAACGTTGTTGATGATTAAGGTCGTCGATGGAGCTTATGTGCCGCTCTATACGCCGGGTCAGTTGCCATGGGTGATCGGGACGCGGCTTTTTGCCCTCGCGCTTGTTGTGGGGACAGGTATCCTCGTCCGTGTGGCTTGGAAACGGAGGTGCGTGTCATGAAAAAAAACCTGACTCTCGGAAGTCATCCGAACGGAAAAACGTACGGGATGAAACATCAGAGAGCAGATGTGGGACGGGCCTATCAGTCACTGGTGGGAGCCATTCAAGAGGGGAAGGCTGAATATTTGGCACTTGCGCAGGATGGGTATCCCGGGACGCAACTGAAGCCGGGCGAAGTGGATGGTCTCTTTTCGCTGGGCAATATGGCGACACATGACATGAGACCCTTAAACATGGCAGATTTCTGTTTGCAGGGTGTCATGTTTATCCTCACCTTCCAAGGTGTATTGATCCTTAAGGTTAATCACGAAAAACATATTGTCTATCCTGGAGAGTTAGTTTTATTGCCTCCAGGAACGCATTTTGCGATTGG
Source organism: bacterium (assembly GCA_037133395.1). GTDB lineage: Bacteria > Verrucomicrobiota > Kiritimatiellia > RFP12 > UBA1067 > CAIZQW01. Next base: position 2,412 of record JBAXOG010000051.1, read on the forward strand.
CGATCCCGTTGTTTCGTGTGTGAGACTCGGATGGTTGGTTTTGGATGTTAAAGCCTCGGATGTTCAGTCGTCGTGGTGTTGGCCAGACTGGCTCATGCTGGAAGATGAGGAAAAACAAGAGCTCTCACGTGAGCTGATGAAGCGAGGCGTGAGTGTGCAAAAAGTCTCGGATGATTTTATTCAGATGTACACGCGATTGGCGATGTTGAGCTCCAATGAGAAGATTCCGCATCGGGGGTCTCGTCTAAAACAGATGCTCAGTCTTGCCATGCTTGAATTGCTGGATTGTTTTCAGGACAAAGAGGATAGGGGAGTCAAAGAGTCACCCCCTTCGCTTCACGTGGTACAAGCGTTTCTACATCAGTTACCTGAACGGCTTGCAGAAACTTGGACGATCGAAACGATGGCTGAAGCCTGTGACATTGGTGTTTCAAAATTTTCGGAGCAGGTCAATATCTTGACTGCCGAGTCGCCAGCTAAACACCTCGCTAGGTTGCGCCTCGAAAAAGCGTGCGAGTTGCTTCGTGATGCGTCCATTTCGCTTTCAGACATTGCCAAGCAGACAGGGTTTTCGTGTATCAGTTATTTTTCGCGGGCCTTTGTCCGGTCTTATCACAAAAGTCCAACGCAGTTCAGACACGACTGTTTAACGTAGTGCCTCAATGACGTGGGTCAGATTTTCGATGGTTTCCTGCTGATGGGCAATGATGGCATCTTTTTGGGCCAAGTACTTACGAGTAGAGAGCTGATCACGAGGTACTGTCGGCTCTTGGTCGTCACGGTGCTGATCCAGTCCTAACAAGGTGTCAGCAGAGACACCGAGACATTTTACGACTTGTGTAAGTACATTAATATCAGGAACGCGCTCGCCCTTTTCGTACCGTTGATAGGTGGTTAAAGGGATTCCAAGTTTTCTGCAAAAAGCACTTTGTGTTGAGTTCCCTCGCATGTATTTCAAATGTTCCGCAAAAGTCATAATATAGAATCCTTCCTTTATTTTCTATTTAAATTTTATCAACTTGGGGCGATTCTGTGTAGTGTCATTTCCTACACTGCAGAAAATGACAACCGAACACCAGCTGATTGTTAAAATCTGTCGCGGTTTGCTTGACTTGCTAACTGTGTTTTGGTAAATTATATAACTTAATTTTTTCACTGCTTATTAATTTTACGAGGTGTAGGTAATGATTGAGAATTTGATTCCATGGTTGGTGGTTTTCCCGTTAGTGGCGGGTATCGCCCTGTTATTTATTTCTGGTGACACGGTGCGGCGCTACGCAATTTATGCCTTCACCGCCACGATCATGGCCGGATCGATTCTTCTGGCTTCGAAGTCTCTTCCAAACACGACACTTCTGGACGGTTTTGCTCATAACATCAGTTGGGGAATGCTAGGAATTGAGGCGTTAATAGCTAGTTTTATTGTTTGGGTTACGTTTAGGGCTAAAAACTGGCTGGCGTTTGGGCTGCTCTTGACGCAGTTCCTGCTGGTGGCGGGTTTTGAAATCCACGAGCTACTTAAGCCGGTAGGGGTGACCGAAGCGATTACGACTGTCTCGCCGTGGATCCTTTGTGACCAGCTTTCCGTGATCATGGTACTGGTGATCGGTATTATTGGTGGTTTGATCTGTATCTACGCGCCAGGTTACATGAAGGAATTTCACGAGCACCACCATCCTGAGTTTCGTGATCGCCGTCCCATGTTTTTTGCCACGTTCTTTATTTTTCTGGGTGCAATGTTCGGCATCGTCTTCTCCAATAGTTTGAACTGGCTCTACTTTTTCTGGGAAATCACTACGTTGAGTTCCTTTTTGCTGATCGGTTATAAGGAGACAGAAGAATCCAAGACCAACGCGATGCGCGCCTTGACGATGAATCTGATGGGCGGGCTCGGATTTGCTCTGGCGATCATCCTGCTGAGTCGTAACGGGATAGAAAGTCTGACAGAACTGCGTCAACAGGGGAATGCTTCCCAACTGATTGTGATTGCCGCCGGATTGCTTGCGTTTGCCGGTATCACCAAAGCCGCCCAGTTTCCGTTTGCAGGGTGGTTGCGCGGTGCAATGGTGGCTCCGACGCCAGTTTCCGCGTTGTTGCATTCCAGTACAATGGTGAAGGCGGGTGTCTATCTGGTGCTCCGTCTCGCCCCCAATCTTGAAGGAACCACGGTGGGAATGATGGTCGCGCTGGTCGGTGCCGTTACGTTTGTCGCCGGTTCGCTCGTCGCCATTTGCACCAGCGATGCTAAGAAGATTCTCGCATACTCAACTGTGGCGAATCTCGGACTCATCGTCCTTTGCGGTGGCATCGGCACTAAAGAGGCTGTCTGGGCCGGTATTCTGCTGATTATTTTCCATGCCGTCGCCAAGGCGCTTCTTTTCCTTTGTGTGGGTGTTGTTGAGCATAAGACACATAGCCGGGACATCGAAGATATGGCAGGTCTGATTCTGCGGATGCCGAAAATTGCCGTGATGATTGAGATTGGCATTGCCGGGATGTTTCTTGCTCCTTTTGGCATGTTGATCAGCAAGTGGGCTGTTCTTAAGGCGATCGTCGATGCTCACCCGTTTCTCTCGATCTTTATCGTCTTCGGTAGCTCCGCTACGCTCTTTTTCTGGGTTAAGTGGCTTGGCAAAATGCTACAGATTACCGGGTCGATGGAAAAGATAGAGAAGAATATCAGCGGTGGCAAGTGGCTTGCCTTAGGCTCGCTGTCAGTCTTAACAATTATGACCTGTGTCATTTTCCCGCTGATCTCTAATCAATTTATTGAGCCCTACATTGGCGGAGGTTTCAAAGCGGCGGACAGCGTGCTGGGGAACAGTAATCTTATCGTGATGGGGCTGATGTTGGGTATGGTGGCGATGTTTCCGCTCAGTTTCTTTAACTACAACCGCAAGGTGAAGGTCGTTGATGCCTATCTGGGTGGCGCCAATGTCGAATCCCATGACGGTGTGGCGCGCTTCCAAGGTTCAGCAGGTATCATCCGCGACATGTCGATGCACAACTACTACATCGGCCAGTTACTGGGAGAAGAACGCGTTTTTAAAGCTGGCTTCTGGATCGCTATCGCGGTGCTGATCGCGCTGGTCGGAAGCTTCCTGTTCCCGCTCAGCCTGCCTCAGGAAATCATCCATACCATCGCTCCGCGCGCGCTTTCGTTCAATGAATTCATCATCCGCTTGGCGGCTTATTTGGTGCTGGCGCCGCTGATCGGCGGTTTGCTGTCGGGCATCGACCGCAAGTTGACGGCTCGCATGCAGGGACGTCGTGGACCGCCTGTGCATCAGGCGTTTTATGATGTAGCTAAGCTTTGGGGCAAGGAGAGCATCGTCGTCCGCCGTTCCCAAAATTTCTATATTCTGTTCTTCTTCTTGTTTGTTGTCTTCACGGGCGCACTCTTTTTCTGCGGCTCTGATTTGTTGCTGGTCATTTTCTCGCTGACGCTGGCGGGTATTTTCTTAGTCCTAGCTGCTTATAAGGCAAGTTCGCCCTACAGTTTCATCGGTGCTGAACGCGAACTGATCCAGATGGTTGCTTATGAGCCCATGGTGCTGATGGCTGCTGTTGGCATGTACATGACAACTGGAAGCTTCAGGGTAGACGATATTTTCGTCAACCCCGCCAACCCGCTTAAACTGATCCTGATCTTCATCGGATTCCTCTACATTTTGGAAATTAAGTTCCGTAAGTCGCCGTTTGATTTGTCGACTTCGCACCATGCTCATCAGGAACTGGTCAAAGGAATTACCACCGAATTTTCCGGCAAGATGCTGGCGCTGATCGAGATCGCCCACTGGTATGAAAACGTCATCTTGTTCGCGTGGGTCGGTCTGTTCTTTGCTTTCAACCTGTGGGTTGGTGCCGCCGCTATGATTCTGGTTTTCTTCTTCATGATCTTCGTCGACAATACTTTCGCCCGCCTGAAATGGCAGCTTGCGATCAAGAGCGCTTGGACGGTCAGTCTGGTGCTGGCGTTGGCTAATCTCATTTTATTATTCTTTTGGAAATGAAAGGTACACCTGAATGACTGCCTTTAAAAAGTCCCCATGGGTGATCCATTACGATGCGTCGAGCTGCAACGGCTGCGACATCGAAGTGCTCGCCTGTCTGATGCCGAATTTTGACGTCGAACGTTTTGGTATCATCAACACCGGTAATCCCAAACACGCTGATATTTTTTTGGTGACCGGTTCGGTTAACGTCCAGAATGCGCCGGTTGTCCGCAACATTTACGCGCAGATGCCAGATCCCAAAGTGGTGGTTGCCATCGGTATCTGTGGTACGTCCGGCGGCATCTTCCGTGAATGTTACAATGTCCTCGGCGGCATCGACACGGTGATCCCGGTTGATGTGTATGTTCCCGGTTGCGCTGCGCGGCCCGAAGCGATTATCGACGGCGTAGTCCGCGCTCTCGATGTTCTCGAAGAGAAGCGCCGTTTCATGCTCTCTTCCACGGATGCGGTTGGCGGCGGTTTTATTATCAATCGCGCCAACCAGAAGGATATTCCGGAAATTCTCGCCTTGCAGAAGATTGCCTACCGCAGCGAAGCCGAGCTTTATGGCGATGACAGTGTTCCTGCACTGGGACAGACCATGGAAGAGATTACCGCTGCCTTCGAGCAAATGATTTTCCTTAAGGCTGTCGTCAATGGTAAAATTATCGGTTCGATTCGTGGCTACTGCGAGGGGGATACCGCCTCTATCAGCCGGGTCATTGTTCATCCGTATTTCCAGGGCAGAGGACTGGCTACCCGCCTGATTCGTCAGATCGAGCAGGAGGTTGGAGACGTTCGTATTTTCGAGGCTTTCACTGGACATCAGAGTGCCCAGAATCTTCACCTATATGGGAAGCTGGGGTATCGTCAGGTTCGTACCGTACCGTTTACCCCGACCGTGAACTGGGTTTATCTGCAGAAGGAGCGCAAATGATTGAAGAACAGACTATTATAGCCGTCATGCCCGAAACGTTGGTGGCTGAAACGCGTAAAATGCGTGATCAAGGTTATCGGCTGGTCCAAATTTGTGTCACGCGACTGGGCGAAGAACTCCAGTTGGACTACAGCTTCGACCTCAACCGTGCGTTCGTGAACTTCCGCTTTCTCCAGCCGAAAATTGGAGCGCGTGTTCCGAGCATCAGCAGTATCTACTGGTGTGCCTTCACCTACGAGAATGAGATCAGCGATCTCTTCGGCGTTCAGGTAGATGGTAATGCCCTCGATTTCAAAGGCACATTTTACAAGACCGCCATGAAGCATCCGTTTATTCAAGATGCCGAGCCGGCATCTGTTGTAGCCTCAGCCAATCCGGAGGTCAAATAATTATGGGCACCCGTACAATCATTCCTTTTGGCCCGCAGCATCCGGTACTTCCGGAACCGATTCATATTGACTTGGTCGTCGAAGATGAAAAAGTCGTCGAGGCTGTTCCTTCCATCGGGTTTATTCATCGTGGACTGGAAAGGCTAGTCGAGAAGAAAGACTATGTCGAGTTCGTCTATGTCGCCGAACGTATCTGTGGCATCTGTAGCTTTATTCATGGTCAGACGTATTGTCAGGGCATTGAAGAGATCATGAAGATTGAGGTTCCGATGCGCGCCAAATATTTGCGCACGATCTGGGGCGAACTATCCCGTATTCATAGCCATTTGCTGTGGGCCGGCTTGATAGCCGATGCCTTCGGTTTCGAATCGCTGTTCATGCATAGCTGGCGTGTTCGCGAACAGGTTTTGGATATCATCGAAGCCACGACTGGTGGACGTGTCATCTTTGGTTCCTGTCGAGTGGGCGGCGCCCGCCGTGACATTTCAGCGGAACAAATGACCTGGTTGCTGAAACAGTTGGATGTGATTGAGAAGGAGATGCGCCTGATCGTTGACATTTTCCTGAACGATAACTCGGTCAAGCACCGTCTCTGCGGCGTCGGCGTCATTTCTAAAGCGGATGCCATTTTGTTGGGCGCTGTCGGCCCGACCTTGCGCGGTAGCGGCGTGGCCGATGATATGCGCCTGTTGAAGTACGCTGCTTTTGGTGAACTTGATTTTGAGCCCATTACGAGAACCGAAGGCGACTCTTATAGCCGTTGCGCGGTACGCTGCGCTGAGCTGTTCCAGTCGGTTGATCTGATCCGTCAAGCGGCGGCGAAAATACCGGCCGGCGAAATCGCCGTCAAAGTGACTGGCAACCCTGACGGCGAATTTTTCTCGCGCGTCGAACAGCCTCGTGGTGAAGTGGTTTATTATATCAAGGCCAACGGCACTAAGAATCTGACGCGGTTCCGCGCCCGTACCCCAACGTTCGCCAATGTTCCGCCGCTGGTTAAGATGTTGGCGGGTTGCGAACTGGCTGACGTTCCAGTTCTGGTACTGACGATTGACCCTTGCATCAGTTGCACGGAGAGGTAAACTTATGGCATTCTTTCAAATGAAAAAGATGATTCTGGCGTGGACATTCCGTAAGCCAGTCACGACTCAGTATCCGTTTGAGCCGCGGAAAATATGTCCCGGTTCGCGGGGTCGTCTCGATATCAAAATTTCCAATTGTATCTTCTGTACCTTGTGTGACAAGCGTTGCCCGACTCAGGCACTGGATGTCGATAAGGTCAACAAGAAGTGGCACATCGACCGCCTGCGTTGCATCTCCTGTGGCTACTGCGTCGAAGTTTGCCCCAAAAAATGTCTTCATCTCACCGGTGATCATGGTATCCCCACGGTGACCAAGGAAATGGAAACGTTTTAAATGCATGAAGACCACTTGATCGATGGCGTCATCGAGGAGGTGAAGCTGCGAATTCAGGCCGCAGGTGCTTCGCGGGTCAGCCGTATCGTCCTTGAATTGAGCCCTGATTCGCACATGGACGAAATATCGGTAGAAATGCATTTGGAATCTCATCTGGCTGAAGAACCAGCGATGGCTAACGCAAAAATCGAATATCGCCATGTACCGGCACGTCTTTTTTGTCCCTCTTGCAATGCGGAATTTGAACGCCAACCTGGCGTCTTTACTTGTCCGCAATGCGCCAAACCCGGTCGTCCCTGCGGTCACCGTTCCGGTCTGCGGGTGCTTGATGTGGAAATGACCTAATGTGCTATGCGCTTCCAGGTGTTGTGACAGAGATTAACGGTCGCAACGTCGTCATCAGTTACTTCGGCGAAATCCGGGCGGCACTTTCAGAACTCACCAACATCCAGCCCGGCGACTATGTCTATGCGCAGGGCGGCTATGTGATCGAAAAAGTTGATCCTGATTTTGCCCGCGAAATGCTCGACACCTGGAAGGATCTGTTTGCAGTCCTTCAGGAACGTGACGACTCGATGTCAGCCCGGCCCACGCCGGAACCGAGTGACCGTCCGCTTCAGGACATTCTCGATAAAGCGGGTGCTGGCCTGCCGGTTTCCCGCGAGGATCTGCGCTATTTGCTGACCGTCGAGGAACCGGATCGTCTCGAACGTCTCTACCGTACCGCCAATGCTGTCCGCCATCTCCATCACCGAAATTCCTGTTGTGTGCATGGCATTCTCGAAATTTCAAACTACTGTTCCAGCGACTGTCTCTATTGCGGACTGGCCGCCAACTCCACACTGACCCGGCGTTACCGGATGACCCGAGACGAGATTCTCGAAGCGGCTAAAGAGGCCATCGAAGGTTTCGGCTTTAAGTCGCTGGTCCTTCAGTCTGGCGAAGATCCCGCATACACACCTGTTTTTTTGGCTGAAATAGTCGCTGAGATCAAACGCCGTCACGGCGTCTTCATCTGCGTCAGCTTCGGCGAAGTTGGTCTTGACGGGCTCGACATGCTTTATGCAGCCGGCGCCCGTGCCCTGCTGATGCGTTTTGAAACATCGGATGCCAAGCTTTATGCCGCGCTCCATCCTGGCGCTACACTGGAGTCACGCCTGAGTCATCTGCGCCACGCGCTCAACACAGGTTGGTTGCTGGTGACGGGTGGACTGATTGGCCTGCCTGGACAGACCGTTGATTCATTGGTCGACGACATTCTGCTGACTGGCGAATTGAATGCAGAAATGTTCAGTTTTGGTCCGCTCCTGGCCAGCCATCGTCGACGCGATATTGTACCTGCTACCGAAGCGCAGATGCTTCGTGTGCTGGCAGCAGCCCGGATCGCTGCGCCGGCGCAGGCTAAAGTGCTGGTGACCACCGCGTTTGAAACCTTGTCGCCGAATGCCCGTGAACGCGGACTGATGGCGGGTGCTAGTTCGGTGATGTTGAATGTCACGCCGCTCCGTTACCGCGCCGATTACGCGATCTACGAGGGACGTGCCCACGCCACTGAAAGCATTGCCGACCAGACTCGCGCCATCATCCAGCTCCTCGACCGTCTCGGTCGCGCCCCCAGTGACCTCGGCGTTGCCACGCCTTCGCTCTCTAAGCTCGGATAATCTCACTGGACGCGTTGCTTTCAAAATAATACGCTTGCCTTATTTTCGGTAAATGCGTATCCTTTTTTCAATGTAATTGAGCTTTCGTCTAACAGGAATGTACTATGAAAAAAAATACGTATCATAAAAGTCATTTAATTCGCGAGTTGGGGTTGGCCGCTGGCGTGTCTCAGATTAAAATACGTTTAATTTTGGATACACTCAAGAGTATTGCTTGCAGGGAAGCAAAGAATGACGGATTTACCGTTCCGGGTCTCTGTAGGTTAGACATCATTCATCGTAAAGCGCGTAAAGTGTGTAATCCGCGTACCCGGCAGATCATTAGTGTTGGGGAACATGATAGTTTGCGTGTACGTCTCCTGAAGCGAGTTCGTAATGAAGTGACTCCGCCACCCGAACTGATGATTCAGGACGCACAGGTTATTACACCGGAAATGGAAGATTTTTCAAAGGCGATTTCTTTCCTTTGTTTACAGTGTGGACAGGAAATAGAAGCTCCACTCTCCACGGCTGGCATCACTGCTGAATGTCCTAATTGCAAAGCAACAATTGTCGTTCCTCATGTTTCAGAGCCAGGAACGCTCCATGGGGAACCTTTGCCTCTAACCCCAGAAGAGGAGGTAGAGGGAAAGGTCAACCAAGTCATTGCCGACGTACAAAATCAAGTTCAGAAACAGGCGCAAAACTTGGATCGCGGGCGTACGATTCGCATTGACCTTGCCGCTCTTGGCTTGGAGGATCGTGTAGAACAGAAGGTCCCGGATAAGCGTGCGATTTCCTTTTTTTGCAAGAACTGCCGTCAGGAAATCGAAGCGTTGCCTGAAATGGCGGGAGCAACGGCGGAGTGTCCAGCGTGCGGTATAAGCTTTGAAGTTCCCTTTTTCTCGGACGATGGGACGATTCATGCTGCCGAAGTTGGGAGCGATAAGTATACCGCTGCAAAACTGAAAGAGATGAAGAGTCGGACTATCCGTATCGAAGTCCCTGATGATCTCTAATTGCTGGTGTATTCCTCGCGGATCGGGGCCAAGCGGGCGAGACTGTCTTTAAGCCCCCCTTCGCGGTTGCGAAGTTTCCAGACGTGGCCGAGCGATGCTGTGACGGTGTCTAGTTCAGCCTTGAGTGACTTACGTGTTGCCACTTGATGGATGTTGCCACTTAAGAGGGCGATGCCTCGGTGACATGCGGCACGCAGGATTAAGAAGGTGTGTGCGATTTCCTGTTCAAGAAGGGTGGATTGTCCAGAAAGGGAATGTTCCAGCACTAGCAGGCGTTTTAAGACGGCTTCAAGCGTTTCTGTCGACACCCCCGCTAATAGGGGGCGGGTTATCAGTTTAGAAAGAATGTGAAATAGCTCTGTGCTGTTTCCTCGAGTCACCCCTGCGAGCCGGTAAACATCTCCTAGCTCCAATAACAATTGCCCGTATCCCTCTGTGATATGCGCATCGCAGGCGGTGGCAAGGTTCATGTCTCGAGTTGCCTCAACATTCCAACTTGCGCAAGCCGCATAAGTAAAACCAGGAAAGCTGAGTCCCAGCGGTTGCCAGTGTCCCCAATCACCCCAGTCACAAACAATCAGTCCGCAGGCACCGTGCTTCAGCCCGTTCTCGGCAGCAGAAAAAATGTTTGCACGCATATTGTCTGTCCTGCCGCTAAGGCTGTTCCACGATGATGTGCCCGGACAGACGCAGAAGGGGATTTTTGAGGCGGCGAAGATCGCGCCATGTGCATCGAACGGATGGTCAGCTTCATATCCCCATTCAAGCACCAATGCGTCTGGTGGAACTTCGCGAACATATTCCGGATGATTGATAATGATGTCCCCCCAAAAAGCCATGCGTTTTCCACGTGCTGTGACCATCTGGTGAAGCTTTAAAATAGTATCAAGATAAACAAGGCCTTCGCCCTTTTGTTTGACTTGTTCTTGGGATCGCCCAGGGCCCCGCAAATCAAAGGGTTCATCACACCCGACGTTAAATAAACGAGAAGAAAAATTCGGCAATAATTCGTCGTAGAGTTCGCTGAGCAGCTCGAAACTCCGCGGATCTGTCGGGCAGAGCGAAGCGGGTTTTGCCTGGAATCCGCCCCAGGGAAGGGGCGCGCCGCCTTGTGGCAGTTCGGCGAGTGGAAGATAACGCGCATGCTCAAGCCAACGTTCAAGATGACCGAAGGAGTTTTGATTAGGAACAAGATCAATACAACGGTCTAGGCAATACGCGTCAAGCGTTTGAATTTCTTCGGCAGTCAACGGACTCGCATCCTTCCAAACCTCGCGATGATTCTGATAGGCGAAGGTATGCTCGATATAAAGTTGCAGGTGGTTATATTTGAGCTCGGCTAAATGGTCAATCAGCCAGTACAGTGTTTCCATCGTAGGAACTTTGTCACGGCTGACATCCAACATAACACCCCGAATTGCGAAGTCAGGGACATCCTCGATTTCGCAATAGGGCAGGCTATTCCCGTAGTGGCATAAGAGTTGTGCTAGCGTACCGGCCGCATAAAAAAGCCCTTCTCGGTCATGCGCTTCGGCTGTGATACCGGACTCGTCAATTTGGAGTCGGTATGCTTGCCGCACGGTCACGGCTTCCGTGAACCTGAAGCGGATAGAAGCGGGCTGGGTCTCTCCCCGTACAGGCTTCCAGTCCGATCCTAACGCCCTCTGCAATCGTAGCTGTGCAGCGTGTATTAACGTAACCGATCCTGTCATGTCAAACGTGCCAGCGAGGGGCAATGACCATGTCCCTGCATTGATGCGCCATGTTTTGGGAATCGGGAAAAGAATCGGAGTTCGTTGATACATTTGAGTAATTATGGCAAAAATAGATTCAAAAAACAATAAAACAGTGGTTGCGTACAACCGTAGGCATGCGTTATACTAAGTACAGTAAATAAACATGTGGTGCTATGTATGACTTCATTTCAGAACAATAACTCGGGTACACTGGTTCTCAATTCGGACAGTGGGTATGAAAACATTTTGCGTGTCAGGAAGACGAAATTGCTCGTGATCAGCGGTCCTCTTCAGGGACGTGAGTTTTTCGTGAATCGTGATACGTATACGATTGGTTCTGGCGATCATAATGATTTGGTGATCGGGGATTCAACCGTGTCGAAGCGGCATTGTGAAATCATTGTCGAGGAGTCGGGTTATCAGATCCGGGACCTTGACAGTACCAACGGAACCATGGTGCAGGGGGTGCGTGTCTCTTCAGCCCATCTTGCGCCTGGCGCTGAAATTCAAATTGGAAAGAGTCGCATCGTTTTTTGTCCGCTTCAGGACTCGAATGATATCCCGCTTTCCAGTAAGGAAGCGTTCGGAAAAATGCTGGGCCGTTCGATCCCGATGCGTCGTATTTTTTATCTCGCTGAAACCTATTCGCCCTCCGATGCCACCATCATGATTACTGGCGAGACCGGGACAGGCAAAGAGGTGCTCGCAGAAGAAATTCACAACCATTCAAACCGGAAGAATAAGCCCTTTATCGTCATTGATTGCGCAGCGATTTCCAAGGACTTAATGGAGAGCGAAATATTTGGTCATGTGAAGGGCGCCTTTACAGGGGCGAACAGTGACCGGCAGGGAGCGTTTGAACTTGCAGATGGCGGAACAGTCTTCTTGGATGAAATTGGTGATTTGCTGCCCGACCTTCAACCGAAGCTCTTGCGCGTGCTGGAGAAGCGTGAAATCCGTCGCGTCGGAAGTAATGATCTGCGCAAAATTGATGTCCGCATTATTAGCGCAACGAATCGTAACTTGGCCAATGAAGTGAATGAAAATCGCTTCCGCGAGGATTTGTATTACCGGCTTTCAGTCGTGCATCTCGAGTTGCCGCCCTTGCGTCGACGGAAGGATGACATTCCGTTGATTGTGAAGAAGTTTCTGACGACGTTGCACGGCGATGATGCGCTCTCTCAGGTTGCTGATCTTGATGTCACCATGGATGTACTCAAGCGCCATGAATGGCCCGGCAATGTTCGCGAATTGCGTAACTTAGTTGAGCTGGCCTTCTACAGTGAGAAACGCCCCGTTGACTTGAGTTCATTCCTGAGCTTCGGGTCACTACGCGCAGGGCGCAAACCGAATGACGAGCCGGAGATGAGTTTTACGACAGATAAGCCCTTCAAGGATGCGAAGAATGATCTGATTGAGGAGTTTGAAAAGGCTTATCTGAATGATCTGTTGGCTCGCAATCGCCAAAACATTTCGCAGTCCGCCCGCGAAGCTGGCATCGAACGCGCCTACCTCCAACGACTCATCCGTAAATATGGTATGAGGGAATAGGTCTGGGGGCAGTGGGTAGTAGCAGTTGGCAGTCACCTTCCCGAAACCACTGAGTCTTGAGTCCAGTGTTCTGATTCCTAAATGAGATGCTTAGCTATTTCATACTTATCTTTCTGGCCGCCCTCGGCTTTACATGGACGTTTGCATGTCCGTATGGAAATTTCTGGATTAAAATCACGACCACGGTTTGCGTGTTATGTGCAGGCTCGTTTTATGCGGCGGGCTTTCCAATCAGGCGTGTGAAACATCCGGTACGTGAGGCGGGCATCGGCGTTGTCGCAGCTGTGGTGTTATACGGGATTTTTTGGCTAGGTGATTTTAGTGCCGCAGCGTTGTTTGATTTCGCGCCAAAACAGGTCGAAGCGATCTACGCGATCAAGCAACTCGGACATCCATGGCTTGTTGCGGCAGTATTGTTGCTGGTCACAAGCCCAGGCGAAGAACTTTTTTGGCGCGGTTATGTGTTGCGCGAAGCCGTGAAACGCTGGGGTGCATGGCGCGGATTTCTGGTTGGCGCAGGGATCTATGGCGCAGTTCATATTCCCTCCTGTAATCTGATGCTGGTCATGGCTGCGGGGGTTGCCGGCATATTTTGGTGTGCGCTTTATCAGTGGCGCAAAGGCGACCTGACCGCCTGCATCGTCTCCCATGCACTCTGGACTGTCAGTGTATTCCTCCTGTTTCCCATTCGATAATGCTTAATCCGCACGCAGCCGTGAACTTAGCGCGGTCCGTCTTTCACGGACTTGATTGGCGCGGATGGCGATGCCGATAGCCCTTGAGGAGCCGACCACCAGCACCAGTTTCTTCCCACGCGTAATGGCCGTGTAAAGCAGATTGCGCTGGAGTAGCTTGTAATGCTGGGTATGCATCACGACAATGACCGCTGGATACTCGCTGCCCTGCGACTTATGGATAGAGCAGGCGTAGGCCAGGACGAGTTCGTCAAGTTCGCTCTGCTCGTAACGCACCGGACGTCCGTCGAAAAGAATCACCAGGTAATGGTCTTCCTCTGACACCTCTTTGATAAATCCGATATCGCCATTGAAGACATCCTTATCGTAATTGTTGCGCATCTGCATGACGCGGTCTCCCCTGCGATAATGCGTGCACCCTCGCAAGAGGGAGGGTCCCGAGGGATTCAAAGCGGTTTGGATCACATCATTGAGATTCTCTGTTCCCAGCAGATTTTTTCGCATGGGCGTCAGGACTTGGACATCATGCAAGGGATTCATCCCGAACTTTACAGGAATACGCTGAGTCATCAATTCAACGGTTCGGGCGATGATGGTTTCGGGTTCGCCTGTCTCGATAAAATAGAAATCGCTTTCCTTTGATTCGCTGGTTTCAAAAGGTTCGCCATGATTCACATGATGGGCATTTCTGACAATGAGTCCCGTCTTATCCTGTCGGAAAATGGTATCGAGCTTGCAGTAGGGGATGACCCCAGATCCAATCAGATCGCGCAAAACATTGCCGGGTCCCACACTGGGAAGCTGGTCAATGTCCCCGACGAGGATGAGTGTTACGTTATTGGGTAACGCGGCTAGGAAAAAATCCATGAGCTTAATATCCACCATGGACATTTCATCAAGGATGAAGCAGTCGCCATCCAAGAGATTTTCCGCGTTAAATTCAAAGCGTCCGAAACTCGGGTTGAATTTGAGCAGACGGTGAAGGGTCTGTGCTTCGCGATGCGTGGCCTCGGACATACGCTTGGATGCACGGCCGGTCGGTGCTGCAAGTCGAATATCGAGTTGACGCACGGCAAAAATTTCGGTTAGCGCACGAATGATCGTTGTTTTGCCCACGCCAGGTCCGCCCGTGATGATGGAAACTTTGGAGTTGATAGCGTTCGCAAGCGCTTCATGTTGGAGTGGCGCAAGCTGGAGTTTCATCTTGCCTTCTGCCCAGGCAATCGCTTTTGTTGTATCAATCGGCTTAAAGGTACGTGGCGTTGCGAGCAACTGCTTGAGCTTCAGGCCGACCCGCATTTCTGCGCGGTAAAGATCACGCAGATAAATATGGTTTTCTTCCCGGATGAGAACGCCTTCTTCAATTTGTTCCGCAAGCGCGGCAGCCAAAATTTCGACCGAGATGGTAAGTAATTCTTGCGCGTGAAGTAACAGGTCGGCATCAATCGCGAAACAGTGACCACCCTCCTCCGCCTCGGACTTCAACGTGTAAATAAGCCCAGCGCATGCGCGGATTGGGGAGTCGTGTGGAATGCCGACGCTGAGCGCGATCGCATCGGCTGTCTTAAAGCCAATGCCCCAGACATCTTCGCAGAGCCGATAGGGGTTACGTTTCACGACCGCAATCGCATCTGCGCCATATTGCCGATAAATGCGCGCCGACTTGGCGGTTCCGATGCCATGGGATTGTAAAAAAATCATGATTTCGCGCACGCCGCGCTGCTCACCCCAGGAGTCCTTAATCAGCGCACAACGACTGGCGCCAATACCCTCAACCTCACGAAGACGTGCGGACTGCTTGTCGATAATATCGAGCGTCTTATCTCCGAACTTTTCAACAATACGTTCCGCAAACTTGGGACCAATGCCCTTGATCATACCACTCGCCAGATAACGTCGGATACCCTCGGTGGAGGTCGGTGTGATGCAGGTGATGGATTTGGCATGAAATTGCCGTCCATGGGAAGGATGCCGATTCCATTGGCCTTCGGCGTGAAGCTCTTCGCCCTCCCACATCGCTGCGCAACTTCCAACAACGGTCACCTTCTCTTCATGAAGCCGTGAACCAGCAGCGCGGTTGACCGTCTTTAGCGTGCACACCGTATATCCTGTCTCATCATTCCTGAAAACAATGGATTCGACTGTTCCGCTAATGGTCTCGCTGAGCGCATGTTCTTTCGAGTCAGTTGACATGCGCAAATGTTAAGCTAATTGTGTTCGACTTGCAAGCCACAGTCTGAGCTATACAAACGAAAAAAGATTATTTTTGGCGTTGACTATTGCGACGGCAATATGCTAATCTTACGCCCGTTTTCGTTTCATAAAAGAGCCCTTGGAGCGAAGCAATTTATTCCAGCATAGCGCAGTGGTAGCGCAGTTGGCTGTTAACCAATTGGTCGCAGGTTCGAATCCTGCTGCTGGAGCCATTTTCACCCCTGTAACTCAATCAGTTGCAGGGGTTTTTGTTTTTATGTGTGCTTGGACGAGCTTTCCATTCTCCCATCCATATTGAAGCGGATGGTCCCAGTCATTGTAATCAACTGCATCAGCTTTGACGAAGCAAGGGACTTCCGGAGATGGGTGTCGGGTACTTCAGGACGACCCAGTATGTTGACAGGATGAATGTCACAATCGTGGCGACCTGAATCATCATGGATTGCTCGGACGTCAGGGCACCGATTGACACGGCCGCAAAGGCGACGAGAAGGGAAAATTCGCTGGATTGCGCCAGGCGCACGGCCAATTCCCTAGACAGCTCGGGTGATTCTCCGTTCCTTCGGAAAGCAAGGTCAAACACGTAGGCTTTCAAGGGTACCAAGGCCGTGCCGAAGATGACTGCCAAAAGAATGAGCCAAGGGTCGTGGCGTAAGTCTAGTTTCGCTCCGACGGCAAAGAAGAAAAGGATCAGGAAAAACTCTCGCAATGGTTTGAGATGTTCGGCAATCACGAGCGAGATTTTTGACGATGCTATTGCGAGGCCTGCAACGAATGCTCCTATTTCGTAAGAGAGGCCGAAGATGTGAGCGATTTCGGCCCAGAGCAGACACCAGGCCAGCGTTGCAACGAACGTATACTCCTGAACCACGTCGAACTTGGCCAGTAGCGGCAGCATGACAAGCCGGACCCCCACGAAGGAGAGTAAGCAGAGAAGCGCAAACTTTCCGAAGAGTATAGCGAAGGTCACCAACACGGGTTCGCTCTTCTCCCGCGTGATGAACAGGATCACCAGAATGGCCAGCATGTCCTGCAGTAGAAGTACGCTGGTCATCAGCTCGCCCGTCCGTTTCTGGTGCAGGGTGGTGGTGGGGATCAATTTGAGTCCGACAACGGTGCTTGAAAACATCATGGCCGCACCCAGAAGAGCAGCACCGAGTATGTTAAACCCGAACAGCAGTCCGCAGAGAAAGGACACCCCGAAGAACAGCATGGATGTGCCAAATGTGAGGAACGAGATAGACTGGAACAGCTTGCCCAGCTTTGCCGGCTGCAAGCTAAGGCCAATCAGAAAAAGGAGCAGCATAATGCCAAAGTGAGAGAACTGCTCGATGATGTCGGGTTTGTGGACCACAGCAAGTCCGTTTGGCCCGATCAAAATGCCAAGGGCGATATACGCGATGACGATTGGCTGCTTTGCATAGAGGAACAGTGTGCCCATCACGGCTGCGCCCACAATGACCACACTCAAATCCAATATAATGACTTCAAGATTCATACGTCTGTTTTGCTTCCGATTTGTGCTGTCTTTCCTGCGTCGCGCATAGGCAACAGCCTTGCGCACTGGAAATAGTGTATCGGTTTTTTGGCTCACAATCAAGCTTGGTATACGCTTCGCTATCTCTTCGTATATTCCAGCCCTCTATCAACGAAGCGGTTTATTTGTTTTTGAGGCAATCTTATTGCCCATCGCTCGTTTATTAAACCAAATGATGGTAGGGCAATAGAGTTAACCCCTAATCAACGATCATTTCTTGAATTGTATGTGAGCATATTTTCAGCTATAGTTTTAAATAATTGAGGAAGGGGAAGTTTTTATGGGTTCTAAGAATTGGATGTTGTCTGGAATGATTATTTCAGTTGTGTTTGTGTCGGGTTGCTTGGTGACTCCTGGACCTCATGCGCGGTCGGTTCCACTGTTTTTGGCGCCACCGCTTCCGCCGGTTGTTGTCTTTGATACGGAGCAACCCTATTATGTTCAGGAAGGCTATCATTATCATTATCAGAATGACCGGTGGTTTTATTCACGCTCGCATAGCGGACCTTGGACAATCCTGCCCAGGGATCGTTATCCGAGAGAGGTTCGATATCGTGATGGCGGACACAGGCATGACGCGGGCCCCGGGCTTCAGGTGTTAATAGCACCTCCGCTTCCGTCGATTGTGTTGTTTGACACAGAACCCTACTATGTTCAGGAAGGCTATCATTATCATTATCAGAATAACGGGTGGTATTATTCACGCTCACGCAGCGGACCTTGGACAAGCCTGCCGAGGGATCGCTATCCCAGAGAGGTTCGGTACCGGGATGGAAGGCACGGGGATGACAAGGGGCACGCTCCTCAGATGATACATCCGAGTATGCCGGATCGGCATCAGGAAATTCAGAAACCTGAGCATACGTTCGGGAGTGACCGGAATCATTTGGACTCGGCCTCTGGCAGTCAGCGAAAATCTCTGTCGCCGACGGTCGAGCGACACGAGCGTGTGGTGACGCCAATCCCTGAGCATCGGGAGCGTGTTCAGCCTTCAAAGGAGTTTCATCCAACGGTGACGTCTCCAACTAGACATCCGGAGACCGTACAGCCAGCGCAGGATCACAAAACCCTTGTGATACCTCCAGCCAGGCATCGGGAGGCAATCCAGCTCCAGCAGGAACATACAGCCGTTGTGCCACAGCCTGTTGTTAAGAGGGAAGCCGTTGTCTCTCCCACGCGTGAAAGCAGATCTCCACAATCAGAGCGCGTCCACGGCGTGATGCAGCCGAGTGTTGGACGCCCGGAAAAGACAGCCATCACTCCTAAAGTGCAACCGTCGCAGCCTGTTGCTGAAAGAAAAGACAAAGAGGGTAACGATCAGAACCAAAACAAGGAGAACTCCCGTTAATTGCGGTTGAGCCGATCGCCACTCCCGAAGCTGGGGCGGTGCAGGTCTCTGCGCCAAGGCACGCAGACCCGCCTGCGCTACGGCTACGGCGGTTAGGCGTGTGCCCCTTCCATGGTTAATGTAAGCAAAGGATAATCGATATGAGTAGGACTGTATTCATCGTGGTGTTTGGAATTGCTTTCGCGTCGCTTATTGGCGTGTGTCTGGTTCAGCGTCAGCAGATTCAACAGCTCAGTGCACGACACGCGACGTTGACGCGAACCTTGGAGCGGAATGCGCAGGCGAAAAATAAACGGACCGTCGCAACCCCAGCGAAAAAAGCGGTATCAGAATCAAAGCCACAGGAGGCGATCATTGAGTCGCAACCGGCACAGGTGGAAGCAAAGCCTGGAACCACACATGAATCACCTATGCCGGACCTGGCCAAAATGATGAAGAATCCAGGGATGAAGGAGATGATCCGGGCGCAACAAAAAGGGCAGATCGAGATGATGTACGGCCCGCTCCTTAAGTGCCTACAACTTTCGGATGCAGATCTGACAAGCTTCAAGAATCTGCTGCTGGACAGGCAGATGGCACTGGTGGACAGCTCTATGGACATGATGAACAGCGCTGCTACGCCGGAAGAAAAGAAAGCGGCGGCTGACCGGATAAAGGAAATGAATGCGGCATACGATGCACAGGCCAAGGAGCTGTTGGGCGACGATAACTATACCCTCTATAAATCGTTTGAAGAGACGCAGGCGGAGCGTATGCAGGTCACGATGTTCAAGGGCTCACTCACCGGGGCCGACCAGTTATCGGTGGAGCAGGAGGATAGCCTCATTCGGGCCATGCACGACGAGCGCAGCAACTTCAAGAGCACGGTGCCAGGGTTTGGTGACAAGCAGACGCCTGATTCTTCGCAGTTCACACCCGAACGGATCACGCAAATTCTGGAGGAAAGCGCCAAGCTGCAGGAACAGTATGTGGCTAAAGCCGCCGCGATTCTGACACCCAGTCAGCTTGAGCAATTCAAGGCAAACCAGAAGCAACAGCAGGCCATGCAAGAAATGGGAATGAAAATGGCAGCCAAGATGTTTGGACAAGGCCAGCCCGCCCCTGTGGGCAACCAGCCGAACACGTCCAAACCTTGATTTTTTCCCGCCAAGCCAAACGGATAGGAAAGCGAAGAAAAGAGAAGACGATCATCCGCGCGTTTTCGCCTTCACTTCTGAAGTTGAATTTCCTCATTATTTTTGATACACTTTTTATCACGAAATTACGGAGTAAGAAATATGAAATATGATCATTCTCGGGGTACCATACATGCTTTTTCTTTTTTTGCAGTGTCCTTTCTAGCTGGTCTCATGGCCGATGCTGGCGTTGCACAACAAGTGACTTCTGGAGATTCGGACAATCCGCCAGCGGTGCCCGCCCAAGAGCAACCGGAGGTTCTGAGTCGCGGCCCAGTACATGAGGCCTTTGCCGAGCCTGTTACTCTTCAGCAGCAGGCTGGCTTGATTGCGCCGGAGCGTCCGCCTCAGGCTATTGAGGAAGTCCCTCCAAGTGAGAGACCGCAAGGACAGCAATATGTGTGGATTCCCGGATATTGGTCGTGGGACACAGACAGGAACGGATACATCTGGGTGAGTGCCTGCTGGCGAGTCGCGCCACCTAAAATGTCTTGGGTTCCAGGGTACTGGGCCCAGGTGTCGGGCGGCTGGGAATGGATTGCTGGTTTCTGGACGCCTGCTGGAGTTAAAGAGATTGAATATCTGTCTGCTCCGCCAACGGCTGGCGATTTGGAGCCGTTGGGCGTTGCTCCTTCGCCAGATACGATTTGGGTCCCACCCTGCATGTACTGGGTCCAAGGACAGTATGTTCGGAGGGCTGGATACTGGCTGCCAGCGCAGTCGAATTGGGTTTGGGCGCCAGCGCATTACGTTTCGACGCCACGTGGCTATATCTTTGCCGCAGGGCATTGGGATTACGCGTTGGAGCGCCGGGGTGTCTTGTTTGCACCGGTTTATTTTCCAAGAGCAGTCTATGGACGGCATTCCTTCATGTACACTCCCAGTATTGTCATCGATATGGGGCTTTTAAGGGTCAATCTCTTTGCGTATCCGCGTTACAGCCACTACTTTTTTGGCGATTTCTACGACGACGCCTATCTGCACATCGGAATCTTCCCGTGGTTTGACAGTCATCGGCACCACACCTGGTATGATCCGATCTATGAGCATGCTCGCTGGAGCAACAGAATGATCGAGCCACGCTGGGAGGAGCATGGTCGCGAAGAATATAGCCGCCGACGTGCAGATATGAATCTCCGCCCAGCGCGGACGTATCGCGAACAGGAATTTCGTGTGGCCAAATTGCCTGAAGCGCAGCGCCGCACTTTTCAAGTAGCACAGCCGCTCACGACGGTAGCCGCTCGTCGGGAGACCCCGATGAAATTTGAGCGGGTCACGACCGATACACGTGAGAAGAGTCAGAAGCAGGCAACAGCGGTACACACGTTTGGTGAAGAGCGGAACCGTTGGGAGTCGACAACTACACGTCAGCAAAACAAGACCATCAGTCCGACCGTCGGCGAACGCACCGAACGCGTGGCGCAGCCCATCACGGAGCATCGAGAGAGCGCTCAGCCGACCAAAGAGCGTGCGGCCGTTGAGACGCCTCGAGCCACCACTGAGCATCGGGAGACTGCCCAGCCACAGAGGGAACGTACAACTACCGTCATGGCGCCTGCTACATCTCGGGAAGCGGTGTCCTCTCCTTCCCGTGAGAGCAGATCACCCCAGACGGAACGTGTCCAGATTCCGGCCTCGCCGATTGTTGGTCAGTCTGGAAGGTCGGGGATTATCTTTCAAAAGGGGCCTCCATCTCAACCTAGCGATGAAAGCAGCGATAGGGATGGGCGGGATATGCGCAGGGGCAGGGGATATTCTCGCTAATCGCAGAGTTGATCCTCCAGAACTAAGTTAGAGTTAAACTGGATTGGTGAGTGTCAGACGCGGGATAGCGAGGCGGCGGACGCGTTCACCTTTGAGGGTGATGGAATGACGTTCGGGCGGAAGGTCGCGGCTGTGTAGGGGCTTGCGCGTTGCATCCAAGAGGGTTGCAGGCGCGAGGGAGCATTGTCCGTAGCGTCGGTTGACTGCATCCACGGCAGTGTCAAGTCGGGAAAGCGTTTCGCGCTCTGGCGTATCTTCGAACATGTCATATTGACGACCTTGCTCAGAAACAAGATTGCCGAGCCAGACCATCGTCGAACGATAAATCACCCCTGGGATAAAAAGGGAATCGAAAAGCTGGCGGATGGCGGGGATCGCTTCGCAGTCATGGGATGTCACCATGGGCAACTTTATGCTGGCCGCATGTGCGGCGTAGTCTTTGCAACGAAGACAGAGCCCAATCTCTTTTGTGCGATGATGATGGCGTCGCATACGCGCAAAAGCGGCCGCCATATTATGAATGGCTTCAGAGTAGATGAAGGGTTTATCGTCCGTCGGTGGCGAGAAGGTGTGGCCTTTCATCATGCTGTCATACGATAGTTTGACCTCTGTGTCCACAGGAAAAACTCGTTTTCCGCGAAGCTCGTACCATGTTTCAATACCGGGCTTGTGTAACAACTTGCGCACGTCCTGCTCCTGAAGGAGTGTAAAATCCAAGGCAGTCTTGACACCACACATCGTGAGTTTCTCCGCGCTGGAGGGACCGATACCCCATACCTTTCCGACAGGCGTGCGCTTCAGGAGCGTCTGGACGTGTTCGCGGCGAAGAATGGTCTGTCCGTCTGGCTTGCGGAACTTTGAGCAGAGCTTGGCAAGCGTCTTGGTGAGGCTGATGCCCACGGAGACCGTCAGCCCCAGTTCAGTCCTAACGGCGGTGCGAAGCTGTTCAGCGATCTGTTCCTGCGAGACACCCAGAACTGTAGCACAGCCGGCAAGGTCGGCGAAGGACTCGTCGATGGAATATTCCTCGACGAGTGGGGTGAAGCGGCGAAGGATGGTGAACATGCGATGAGAGTAGAGACTGTAGGCCTCATAATCAGAGGGTAGGACTACCAGGTCAGGACAGAGCTTGCGGGCCTCATGGATCTGCAGGCCGCGTCCGACCCCCTTCGCCTTGGCCTCGTAGCTGGCTGCGGCGATGATGCCGCGTTCTGCACCTGTGACAACGGGACGTCCACGGAAAGCAGGATTCAATGCCTGTTCGACAGAGGCAAAGAAGCCGTCAGCATCAACATGAAGGAGGGTGCAGTCTTTGTAGTCCATAAAAAAACAATAGCAGATTGGACTTGCTGAATACAGAACAAACGTTCTATAATCGTTCCCCATGGCAGCCAAATCGAAATTTGCAGAGCGTCTTCCTATACTGGAAGACTTTATTCATAAGACAGGCCGGGCACCGACGCTCGACGAAATCAGATCCTTGTTCAAGATCCATTCCAAGAATACGGCCTCCCTTATTGCCCAGAAGTTTGTGGAGGCCGGCACGCTAACGCGCACAGGGACTGGGCGGCTGGCTGTTCCGCCCCAGGCGCGGGCGACACCCCTGCGCATCCTCGGGTCCGTGGCAGCGGGCTTTCCCTCGCCGGCGGAGGAGTCCTTACTGGATACGCTGACGTTGGATGAGTATTTGATTGCGAATCCAGAGTCCACCTTCATGCTCAAGGTCGAGGGCGACTCCATGATTGATGCCGGCATCTTGCCGGGAGATACGGTTCTGGTGGAACGCGGAAGAACTCCGCGCAATGGCGATACGGTGATCGCCTGTGTCGATGGAGAGTGGACCCTGAAACACTTTTACAAAGACAAAAACGGTATTCGTCTTGAACCTGCCAACATAAAATATATGACCATCCGTCCCAAACGTACCCTCGCCATTGAAGGCGTTGTTTGCAGCGTGATTCGGAAGTTAGTGTAGAGATTTTTGAGAGGAGTATCGCAGATCAGTTTATACGTCCTCATCCTCCGGCTGCTTCTATTGCACTGTACAATATGAATTTTCGGACATGAACACATGATTTTCATGATTAACAGCCATTGAATTCAATCATGCAAATCCTGTAATCCTGTCAAAAACATCTTTGCTTCTATTGCACTGTACAATATGAATTTTCGGACATGATGACATGATTTTCATGATTTCTTATATGTCTTCAACCTCGTATTCGTGTCGCAATCTCGTCATAGTTGCCGTTGGAGGGCATGACGAAGAGGCAGCGGCCGTTACTGCGGGCGGCCCAGAGGTTTCCAATGTCACGTTTTTCTTGCGCGTCCGTCGCGTTAAACAGATGAGCGCCTTTGTATTCGACCACAAGAATACGTCCGTCTTCAAGCAGGCAGACGAAATCCGGATAGAACCAGTCAGTCGAGGTCTGCAAACGGAAGGAGGTGGAGCGGTGAGCGAGGTTGCGCACCCAGAAACGCACCCCCGGCAATTTCGAGTCGAGATACTGGGCACATTTAAACTCTTCCGTGAGCGGACCGCCCACTGTTGCTTCGTGAAGCTCGCCGGGCTTTGGACCGAAGTAGTGTTTTCGGAACTCGAAGGAACCGTCAAACAACCAGCTCGGCTCGTAAGTGATATCCTTGAAGTTGATCGCGTGACTGTCGTTGACGGTAAGGACTGAGTCAAGGGCAAGGTAGTGCTGATAGGCGGCCATGCGTTCATTCTTACGATGCTCCGCTATGCGCTCTTCGATGTTCTCCCGTAGACGGAAACGGTCGAAGACCAGCGGTCCCACATCGGTGAGACCGTGACGGGACATGAGCCCGTTGATGGCTTTGCGCAGGAACACGGCGGACTCTGCCAGCGGAATATCTGCATGGTCAATCTGCCGGTCAATCCAGGCGATCAGATGTTCCACCGTCCAGTCGGTGCCGCTGATATTGCCAAGGGCAAGCGTCTGCTGATGAAGCCGCACAATGAAATCGCAAGGTATGTCGCTCTCGCGGTATACATCTGTTTTGATTTCGCCCTTTGTCCCGACATCCAGATTGCCGGATGAGAGTGTGGGCCGTTTGGTCGGATCGTAGCTGGCGGACAGGGTGGCGTCTTTGGATCCCAGCCGCCAAGGATGTTCGAGTAGGTGGGTGCTTTCGAATTCCTGCAGAAGATTTCCTTCTTTTATACAAAGCAGAGGCACACTGAAATCCATCCTCATCTGATAGGGTGTCAGAGCTCTAGGCTGTCCACTCCCGCCGAATGTCTTGTCTGCCTCTTTCACTTGCTCGACGAGGGCGACGACTCGCGCCCGAGCCTCGGGAGTTTTGGCGCAACTGGCGACCTTCTCGGTCTCGTCTGTATCGAGCGGCACAAGGACCGTGATGGCTCCTGTCTCGGCGCTGATACGGACCTTGCCGCACAGGGCGGCTTCTTGCGCCTGAGCGACTTCGGCGTCAATCTCGCAGGGCTGGAGGTGAAGCGTTTGAGGCTGTGCGCCCAGCGGCAGCATGCCTTGGGGTGCTGGCAGAATGATACGCTCAGCCTCGGCTCTGGTAAACCCGTTGCTCTCCAGCGCCTCGCGCAATTCGTTCAATACGTCCGGCAGCGAATCGGATACCGAAAGCGCATACGCGCAGTTAAGGTCAGGATGACTCTTGGGACGTGCATTCGGCAGGCGCAGGATACGTCCGACGATCTGTTCGATGGCCGTAGCGGAGCGGGTCTCCTTCAGGCTGCACAGCACATACGCGAAGGGGCAGTCCCAGCCCTCCCGCAGTTTCTGTACGGTGATGATGAAACGGACTTTGCAGTTCGGAGAAGCAATGTCGCCCGCGTCCTTCAGGTCGTCGTGTGAGCCGACTGAAATTTTGATCTCTCCCCGGTCGATACCGAAGTCATTGACCAGTTTGTCGCGCAGCGGTTCGCAGGCATCCACACGTTCAGCCTGAATCAGCATTATGGGGCGCAGATATTCGCCTGTGGACTGGCCTTCCGTGAGGGCGAGTTTTTCGAGGTCGGCCCGCAGCGACACGGCATCCGCCAGCAATTGATCTTTCTGGCTCGGATGGCGCGTGACCACGCGAAGGGGCAGCTTCACCATGTCGGCAGCCTTAAGCTCAGCGGCTGACACGTGGTGCAGGATGTTCGACGGGTGTTTGGAACGCGCGGGCGTAGCGGTGAACTCCACGATGCAGGAGGGCATCACATCACCCAAGGCGGCGAAGGAGAGGTCCGTGCGTGCATTGTGGGCCTCGTCCACGATCACGATCGGACGGCGCAAGCGAAGCATGTTGACCAGCGAGGGCACAGGCTTGTTGTCGGGTCCCTTCAGCAAATCGTCCAGACGGTCGGTAGGCAGATTTAGCAGATGTTCCTGAAACGTACCGTTCTGACTGTAGACTTTGCGGCCTGTGGAATCTTCAACGCGGAAGGCCTGAATGGTTGAGACAATCACAACGGTCTGTCCGTCAACGGAAGCGCGCGGTAGATTTAGTGCCTCTTCGATGGTGACCACCTCAATCGTGCCGCAGACCAGCTCCAAGGCTCGGCGATACGGATGGCGCGGGTCGCGCAAGGCATCAGCGGTCTGGTCAAGAATCGTGTTGCTGGGCACCAGCCAGAGGATTACGGCGCGGTCGGCGTGAAGCAGTTCACTCATGGCGAGTCCCGCAGTATAGCAGGCCAGCAGGGTCTTGCCGCCTCCAGTCGGTACGCGCAGACAGATATACGGCATGTCTTGGGCAAGGCCTGCCGCGTGGATCGGCACGTAATATCCACCATCATTGCCATTCATGGCACATACGTGGCGGAAAGCGTCTGCCGGTCTGCCAGACTTGGAAGAGAGTTGGAAGAATTCGCGCAACGAATCCAAGACACGATGTTGATAATCTTTGAGTGCGATCATGGAAAAATTCCTTATAGGATAAACAGAAAAGTTATTTAGACAGGATTACATGATTCACATGATTGAGTAGAGGATTGATAAATACGATATTTACGCTTGATTTGTAGGCTGTCTGCTCCAAAATTGAGGAGCAATCCTGTATCGAACCCTGTTGCAACGAGATAGTTCACGAGCTGCGCCTCATGTCTTGCATGCAACAGGTGACAGGCCTTGAGTTCCAAAATCAGATTCCCCTCGACAACAAGGTCCGCCATAAAATCGCCAATCACTTGCCCTCGGTAGGAAACGGGAATGGGCACTTGATTCCGGACGGAGAGACCTTTCAACTCCAGTTCGATCATAAGAGCCTTTTCATAGACGGATTCTAAATAACCGGGTCCGAGTCTTCGGTGAACTTCTATAGCGCAGCCAATGACCTGTTCCGTTAGAATGTCATTTTTACCGTTCCACTTGACTTCTTGTCTGTCGTTCATAGTTGTGTCCTGTTAATCATGCAAATCCTGTAATCCTGTCAAAAAAAACTTTCCGCCTTCTGCACTGTTCAATATGAAATTTCGGACATGATTACATGATTCCCATGATTAATAGTCATTGAATTCAATCATGCAAATCCTGTAATCCTGTCAAAAACATCGTTGCTCCTACTGCACTGTACAATATGCAATTTCGGACATGAATACATGATGCTCATGATTAACCGCCATTGAATTCAATCATGCAAATCCTGTAATCCTGTCAAAAACATCGTTGCTCCTA
>JBAXOG010000052.1:0-29398 GCA_037133395.1 bacterium
ACGTCCGCATTTTCAAATTGCCACATTCACTACATTTTCACGCTGCCGCCCACAGAACCGTATGAACTATTTTGCCCAGTTCTACGCGGGCACTCCCAACGCCCAAGATCTGGTCAACGCCAAGGTGTATCTAAAGAACTATGCTGTTCTGGCCACTGCCGGCAGTTTCGGTGACTTCCGCATGGGAGAACTGAGCGGCGATGCGGGAGCAATGCTCGGGTCGTTGGCGGCCAACGGCTACTGCACGTACGCGGTGGGTTGGCTGGGGACCAGTTCCACGTTCAACGGTTCCCTTGTCGATAACACCAGTCCTGGCCCGAACTCGCTGAACAAGGTCGGCGCGGGGACGCTCACCCTCGGCGGCACGAACACCCACAGCGGGTTGACGACGGTCAGTGCCGGGCGACTGATTGTCAACGGCATGTTGCAAGCGAACACGAACCTGGTGAACGTGAGCAACGGCGCGGCGCTGGGCGGCACGGGCTTGGTCTTGCGCGTGGTGAATGTCGCCTCGAACGCGACGGTCGACGCGGGCTGGTCAACGAATGTCGTCGGCACGCTGACGGTCTCCAGCAATGTGACCTTTGCGACGGGTGCGAAACTGGCGGTGGATCTCAGCGGCGCGACCGCAGATCTGCTGAATGTAACGGCGGGGTCGGTGGCGGTGAGCGGAACCGGCGTGGTCACAATCAACGTGCGCGGCAATCCGGGCTCCAAATATGAATGGGAGATCGTCAAGTCGACATCGGGCAGCGTGCCGTCGGCCAGCCGGTTCGTCACGGATGACATTAATTATTTCTGCACGGTGCGGGGGAGCACGGTGCTGTTGGGACGCAAAGGGAAAGGCACACTGATTCAGGTGTTCTGACTTTGTTTTCTGTCTAAAATAGCGATTTATAAATTCTATGTATAAACAATCACCACTCGTGATGTTCCAGGAGCGGGGCTCGTCTGTCGTCGGAACACGTTGGAACGACGGCCTGCCCCTTTCTGCGGGGCAAAGGCTCTGTCTGGATTTCGGGAAAAAGCGGGTCGGGCACATTGAACTTGAGTTTCAAGCCTCACTCGAAGGGTCGATCCGAACCTATGCCTATCCACACCCGGAGGCGGAGGTCCCCGTAATTTTTTCGGCGGAGCATTACGGGAAACCCGAGTATCCCTTGGCCTGGGGTACGCATATTTCCGGGCCATTACGTTTTCAGCACGGTGCGGGGATCCAGACATCGCGCAGTCCCAAGACCTACGCCTTTCGCTATCTCAGCCTGACACCCGAGCGTGACGTGGTGCTGCGGTCAGCGCGGTTGCTCGAGCGGGAGTGTTCGATTCCTGCCGTGGGAGTGTTCGAGTGTTCAGACCCGCTGGTGAACAGGGCGTGGCAGATGGGCACGCGGACGCTCCAACTCTGCGTACAACCAGCCACGGATTCGCAGCACCCGATCGGACGCGAGGGAGACACGGTGCTCTGGGACGGCTGCCGACGAGACCGGGAGATCTGGTCCGGGGACTTGCGACCGTCAGCCCTCGCGCTTTATGCCCTGACACCGGACGCCTCGTCGGTCCGCACCTCCCTGCGGTTGCTGGCGGAGCGCCGGTTCGAGGACGGCCTGATCCCTGCCAGCGCCTCGAGCCGTCAGGTGTTCTTCGAATACGCGCTCTGGTGGATCATCACGCTTTGGGAGTATTATTGGCACACAGCCGACCGCGACTTCGTACGGGAGATGGAACCTGCGCTGAAGGGTCAACTGGCGTGGTTCGAGCGGCACGTGACATCCGACCGGCTGCTGGAGGTGACGAACACCTGGGCCTACACGCTGCCGAGGTCCGGCGTGCTCTCAGGGGCGAACATGGTGCTGGCGCATGCGATGGACTGTGTCGCAGCACTGGTGGAATTGTCGGGAGAGGACGGGGCAGTTTACCGGGCGTGGTCTGAGCAAGCTCGTCAGACGGTCGTATCGGAGTTCTATGACCCCGACAAACACGTGTTCAATGACCAGCGTCGTACTGAGGGGTGGGACGGGCGTACATGGGAGGACAACAACACGCAGGCGGTGCTGCTCGGTATCGCTCCGCAGTGTGAGTGGCATGGCATCCTCGACAACTTGCGGGCGAGGCTGTGGCGGCAGCGGGGTGCCGTGGTTTGCGATCCCCTATTCGACCCGGCCTCGATCCAAAATGAAAACAGGTGGGCGCACAACGGGACGATCTGGCCGTTCGTCAACGCTTACGAAGTCGGTGCTTGGATGAAGGCTGGTCGCGTGGCCGAGGGGTTAGATCTGCTGAAACGTTTCACGGGTGCCTGCGCAGAGGCCGGCACGGAGACGATCTGGGAGATGATGTATCAGGATGGTCGAATACCGGCTTCGCCAGATAATCGTTACCTACTGAGTATGTGCCACGCCTGGGGTGCCACGGGAAATTATTATCTCATGCGTTATGTGCTGGGCGTGGAGGTTCTGGAGCCCGGGTTCGGACGGGTCAGAATCAGCCCAGATCTAGGTCCGTTGGAATGGGCGCGTGGCGTGGTGCCGACACCACACGGACCGTTGTCCATTGAAGTCCGGCGTGAGGCGACGGGTCAGGTGAAGGTGAAGGTTCTTGAAAAACCGAAGGGAGTTGAACTTGAATACTGAAGTGAAAGACAAAGTGCCTCTGGGGATTCGTATGAGCTGGGGCGCCGGGGGGCTGTCGAGCTACATTCTGGCCAATGTATTTTTTGCTTTCGGCCAGCCGATTTATCAGGTGGCGCTGAAGCTTGAGCCGGTAACCGTGGGACTTCTCATTGCCCTACCCCAATTTCTGGGTCTGGTCTTTGATCCGCTGCTGGGAAACATCACTGACAATGCCCGTACGAAGTGGGGCCGACGCCGTCCGTTTATTCTCCTGGGTGCGGTGGGTACGGCGGTTTTATTGCCTCTTCTCTGGATGATGCCGTTTAGCTCAAACACGGGGATGCTCATCTATTTTCTGATTATTGGCATTGCTTTTTCTATCTTTCGCACGTTCTTTGAAATCCCCTATACAGCATTGGGATATGAGCTGACGGCTGATTATGACGAGCGGTCCAGGGTCTTGGCCTGGCGCATGTATGTCGGGTTTGCGGGTATGCTGCTGATGCCCTGGCTCTATAAGTTCTGCCTGCTTCCCTATTTCAAAAACCTGGCCGCACCGGGCATGCCTTACGAAATCATTGGTGTGCGCTGGGTGTCGCTGGTACTGAGCGCGGTTGTGCTCGCCACGGCCCTGCTCGTGGTGTGCTCGTGCCGAGAGTCGGTCACGCATCAGAACCGCGAAAAAATTGGAATCTTGAAGGCGCTGTCCTGCACGTTCAAGAACCGGGCCTTCTTACTGCTGTTGGGCGTGAAGCTGGTACTCTGCGTCGGAATCGCTATCGTAGGCGCACTGCCGCTCTACATCAATCTGTATTATGTCTGCATGGGAGAGCAGGCCATGTCGTCTGACGCGCTTCAAATGAGCAAAGGACTCTGGGGGTCAATTGCCGGTTGGATGGGCATGGCGATGGGGCTGAGTTCCTACGTCGCGCTTCCGCTTGCGACCTGGTTGTCCACGCATACCAGCAAGCGCACGACGATGGCGGTCTCGCTGTCAATCGCCTTGTTGGGCTATGCGTCAATGTGGTTCACGTTCAATCCCGCGAACCCGTGGTTGCAGCTTATTTCATCCATTGTCGGCAACTTCGGCATGGTAGGCTGTTGGCTGATGATGAGTTCCATGGTGGCGGATGTCTGCGACGAGGACGAAGTAGAGACAGGACTGCGCCGCGAGGGCGTTTACAGTGCCAGCGTGGCGTTTACCGAAAAGCTGGCCTTCGCGATCACCACGGCACTTTCAGGATTCGTGCTGTCCCTTGCCGGATTTCATAACGGCACATCCGATTCGATCGGCGTGCCCGTTGAGGTCATCCTTCGCATGAAGGGTATGCTGGTCGGCTCCCAAGTGCTCGCCATTCTTCTCGGACTGCTGGGCTGTCTTTTATATCCGATCACGCGGGAACGCAGTGAGGCGACCCGCAGGAAACTGGAAGCGAGAAAGGTGAAGCCGGAATGAGGATGAGCGAGATGACTGTATTGAAAAATGCGGATTTAGATGCGTTGGTGGTGACGGGAGATCTGGCGGTGCGATCGCTCCTGAACTATGCGCGCCTAGAAGGCACTTGGTATCGGCCCTGGGAAGTTTTTGGTGCAGACAAACATGGCTGGCCCGGAGATTGGGAGGGCCGCGTGATCCTCGGCCTCGTGTCGCAGGCGCGTGCTACGCACCGCACACCCGCATGGTTGGAAATGATTTTGGAGGAGTTACCCAAGCGGCTGAACGCAAAGGGGTATCTCGGAAAAATCTGTGCAGAGGGCTGGGCGAACGAGCAGCAGCTTGCGGGACACAGTTGGTTGGTGCGCGGGCTGATCGCGGCGTATGAGCGTCAGCCAGATGCCAAACTCAAGGACGTGATCACGACGATTATGCGCAATCTCTTTCTGCCTGTGGCAACGAACTACGCCAACTATCCGCTCACGCTGGAACAGGTCGTCGAGTCAGACCAATGGGAACTTTCGCATCCGCAGAGCAAAACGCCCTCTCACAAAGGATCAATCGACACGGGGTGTGGGTTCATCGCGCTGGACGGACTGACAGACGCCTACCGCTTCCTCGGCTGGTCGGAGTTGAAGACTATGATCGAGGTCGTGATCCAACGTTTTTTGCTGCTTGATCTGGAGCAGACCAAGACGCAGACACACGCGACCCTGACCTGCCTGCGCGGCCTCTGCCGGTACGTCGAACTCGGCGGAAGCCCGGAATACGTGGTGGCGGCGGAACGGATCTTCGGACGTTACAAAGCTGTGGCGATGACCGAGCATTTCGGCAATTACAACTGGTGGGGCCGTCCGCGCTGGACTGAGCCCTGCGCGATTATTGACTCGTACATCCTGTCACATTGGCTGTGGCGGCTGACGCGCAAGCCGGAGTATCAGACCGACGCGCACCACATCTTCTACAACGGCGTGGGTCACGCCTTCCGCGCGGAGGGATGCTTCGGCACCGACTGGTGCCTGGGCGCGGTTCCTCCCGAAGAGGACGACGGTCCGAACGCGCATGATCCGCGCATCCTCCAGCCGCGCTCCTACGAGGTCTATTGGTGCTGCACCATGCGCGGCGGCGAATTTTTTGCACGGGCGCACGAAGCGGCTTTCGCAACAGACGGAAACAACATCTGGTTGCCGATTTTCCACAACGCCACGGTCAAGATTGCCGGGCTTTCGCTGCGCGAGAAGACCGCCTATCCCTGTCAGGGCGAAGTGACGCTCGACGTGTTGGCCGCGGAACACGAGACGGTACGCGCCATCCGCTTTTTCATCCCGCCGCGGACGAGCTGTCCAGTCGTCTTACTCAATGGCGTGGACGCGCAGACCCAGTTGCAGGAGGGTTTTATTGAGGTCATTGCGGAATTCAGGGCGGGGGACGTGCTCCGCTACACGTTCGATATTCAGATGAAGTGTGAACAGCCGCACAATGAAAACACGGTGCGGGGCTTGCACGCTTTCTTCCACGGACCGCTTCTGCTGGCATTGGAGCAGAAGGCGCCTGAGCGCTACAATCCAGATGAGCCGACTGCGCCGTCGGTCTTGGATGCGCTGCCCCCGGACACGGCATTCGAACCTGCCGCGCGCGGGAAGTATCGCATGGCGGGAACGGAGCAGATGCTGGCGCCGATTTACGATATCGAGAATCTGACACAACGCTGGCATGCGCGCCAGGCGTTGTTCAACACGTAAGGAAACGCTATGTTGGAGTTGAAGACCAAACCTGATTTTGAAGAAGCCAAGAAGCGCTGGAATGCCTTCTGGGCAAACGACGTTCTGGAACGACCGCTCGTGTGTGCCGAAGTGCCGAAGCGCGATGGCGATACGCTGGTTGATATTTGGAAGACACGCTATTGGCATCCCTGCAACCGCAACTATGCAGCACAATTGGATATTTTGGACCAGTGGGCGGAGACGACACTCTTTATGGGCGAGCTGATGCCCCACTACTCGCCGGATCATGGACCTGACCAGTTTGGCGCGTGGATGGGCTCGACTTTTAAATTCAGTCCAGATAATATTGAGACCAACTGGGCGGACCCTGTTCTCAAGGACTGGGAAACTTTTTTGCCGGCAACACTGCGCGAGGATAATGTTGAGTGGCAAAGCGTGCTGACCTACTCGAAGCTTCTGAAGGAGCGAGGACAGGGCAAGTATCTGGTGGGCATGTCAGATCTTCATTCGCACATGGATGCCTTCAGTGCGCTGCGCCATCCGGACAACCTGTGTCTGGATCTTTACGATGTTCCTGAGCTGGTGATGCAAGGTGTCAAGCAGGCACGTGCGATGTATCCAGCGATCTACGAGCGGCTTTATAAGGCGGGCGGGATGTCGAAAGAGACCGGGACGGTCGGCTGGTTGCCGCTGTGGTGCGAGGGGAAGACGGCGGCGGTGCAGTGCGACTTTTCAGTTTTTCTGGGCAACGAGATGTGGCGCGAGTTCGTCCTGCCCGGCGTTGAACAGGAGGTGGACTATCTGGACCACTGCTTCTATCATTTGGACGGACGGCAGCAGCTCATTCACTTGGACGATCTGCTGGCCATACCGAAACTCGATGGCATCCAGTGGGTGCCGGGGGCAGGTCAACCCGAGATGTTCCTGCCCGTCTGGCGCGACGTACTGAAGAAAATTCTCAAGGCGGGCAAGAAGGTGATTGTGTACGGCAATATGGATCTGGCCGCTGTGCAGGATGTCCATCGCGATCTCGGTCCTCGCAACGTGGTCTATCATATCTGGGGTGCGTCACGGGCTCAGGTGGAAGAGATCATGAAGTGGCTGGAGGGTAATTCGTGATGAATGACGGCGGAATAATGAATAATCAAAGTCTTCAAAAAAACATTGTTACCACTGCTTCAATTTCGCGGCGGAAGTTCGTGCAACGTTCGGCTGCGGGTATTGTAGGGTTGACAAGTTTTTCGCGACCCTCCATTGTGCATGGCCAAACGGCTGGCGGCGACAAGTTGCGCGTTGCCGTCATAGGCGTCGCAGGGCTGATGGGCGGCTACAGTATCGACTGCGCGTTGCGAGAACATCTGGTGGCAATAGTGGATGTGGACGAGAATTACATTGCCACGGTGATGAATGGGAAGGTCAAGGATACGGCAAGGCCGAAAATATTTCATGACTACAGGCGGATGCTTGAACAATGCCACAACGAAATTGATGTGGTGTTGATCGCAACGCCTGATCACCATCATGCTCCTGCGGCGATGCGCGCGATGAGTGAAGGGAAACATGTTTTCTGCCAGAAGCCGCTCGGCCACAATATTGCCGAATGCTATGCTATGGCGAAAATGGCCCGGGAGAAGAAGGTGCTTACGCAGATGGGCAACCAGGGATACTGTGGCGAGCACATTCGGCGCGTGTCCGAATACATTGCGGCTGGCGCCATTGGTGACGTTGTTGAAACCCATACGCTCCTGTGCCGTAACTGGGGAGGTGCGGGGGGACGTCCGGAGACGCGGCCGGTTCCCGCAGGCCTGCATTGGGATGAGTGGCTCGGACCCGCCCCGGTTCGCGGGTACCATGAACAGTTGCATCCTTTCCACTGGCGAGGGTGGCGGCACTTCGGGACTGGCACCATTGGTGATATGGCCTGTCACCATCTGGCTGTTCCTTTCATGGCCTTAAAGTTGTGGGAGTATAGAACATTTACGGTCGAGTGCATTTCAACCAGCGAGGGGTCCGACGAGAAATATCCAACTCACAACATTGTCTGCTACCATTTTCCGGCCGGTGAAGGCCGTGTGGCCCGCAAGTGTTACCTCTATGACGACTCGGAAATGCGCCCGGCTGTGATGAGGGAGCTGGAACAGAAATACACGATCAAGTGGGGAGAGAGCACCGTATTTGTCGGCACCAAGGGGTATCTTAACAACTATTCCCGCATCATTCCGGAGGAGGAGCATCAGAAGTTTCCGCCTCCTCCAAAAACCCTGCCGCGTCCGCTCGCCGGGGCGCCGATCGAGGATTTGTTTGCTTGCATACGCAAAGGGGCTATGCCGGTTTCCAATTTCACGGATGCCGCCGGTCCGTTGACGGCCATGGCACTGACCGGTCACCTGAGCCAGACTGCCGGCGCGGGTGCAAAGATCGAGTGGAACGTGGATAAAATGCAATGCACGAACCGACCGGACCTCAACCGGTTGCTAAAGCGTGAATACCGGGCCAGCTGGGAAATATAGTATATTTAAAAAATAAAATGCAAAAGGTAATGTATATGAATATGAAGAGAAATATTGTCGGGATGGTACTGCTTTCGGGCTGTCTGGCAGGGGCGGTAGTTGCTGCGGAACGAGATGATTCGGCATCAGAGCGGCTGGGATTCAAGCTGTCGCTTCAGTGTTACACGTTCAACTATCTTACGTTTTATGAGACTGTCGACAAGGCGGCTGCGCTTGGAATCAAGTACCTGGAATTGTTTCCAGGCCAAAAAATACGCGCAGGCTCGGAGAAAAAGATCGAGGACACGATCACGGATGTGGTTGCCTGCGAAGAGGTCATGAAAAAAGTTTCCGATGCCGGCCTTAAAATGGTTGCTTACGGTGTTTGCTGGGCGCCGACAAAAGAGCCTTTGGCGAGTACGATGATGGAATGGGCCAAGAAGCTGGGTGTTGAAGTGTTGGTTGTGAACACTCATCCTAACGCCTTGCTTGATAAGCTTTCTGCCAATTACAAAATCCGTATTGCATTGCACAACCACCCCAAGAGCTGGCCTCCGGAAGAGGTTTTGAAAGCCTGCGCGGGGTTAAATCCATTGATCGGGTCGTGTTCCGATACGGGGCACTGGATGCGCGACACCCTGGTGCCAATTGATTCATTGCGGCAACTGAAGGGGCGGGTTGAGCACCTGCACCTCAAGGATCTGAACGATTTCGGCAAAGGACACGATGTAGTATGGGGCACAGGTAAAGCCGATATCAAAGCCATTCTCGCTGAACTTAAGCGACAGGAATTCAAGGGCTACTTGAGCATCGAATATGAGCGTGGAAGAGATTATAATACCACGGACCTTCCTCTATGTGTGGCGTATTTTGACAAAATCGCCACCGAGTTGGCCAAGCAAAGCCCATGAAGATCATGGTAACCACAAAGAATAGTATCCGATGGACAGACAGTATAAGCGTTTTTTTTCGCGAATTCATACGGCGGATCATCCGCTGGCTTGCGTCGAACACATAGTTTATTAGAAAAAAGGGGGCGATGAAGCAGAAAAGAATAACATTCAGTTTTTTATTGGGGGTCTTTTTAGTTCAGGTTGCTGGTAGCGTTTTTTCCGCATACGGACTTGATCACGTCACGCTGCAGAGGTCTTTGTTGCGGCTGGACAACGGCGTGCTGCGGGTTGAGCAGATCGAGGCGACAGGTGCGCTGGCTGTCACAGATCTTCGGACAGGACGTCGTTGGGAGCAGGCCCGTTTTGAGTCCAGTCCCCGTGCGCCACGCCAGCGGCTGGTCTCGCTGTCGCCAGATGGTCGGTCGGCTGAACTGGTTTGCGACCTGACCGGGATTACGAAAGACGGAAAGACCGTTGATGCTACCTTCAACATGAGCATGAGCCTTTTAAAAGGGCAGAGCGATGTAGTCGTGCGGTTCGAGGGCCCGGCCACGGACGCGTGGCTGGAGGCGGCCTACCCCTTCGCTTTTTACAAAGACGGGGAGCAGACCTGCAACCTTTACCCGCACGCCGAAGGCTTGCTAGTGCCGGTCCGCAAAGATGATCCGGATTGGTTGCCGCTGCCCGGAGGTCCGCTTTACGGTGGCGTGCGCGCTTATCTGATGTGTCTGGGGCTGGTGGATCTGGCTTCGGGTGAAGGTCTGCTGACGCTACTGCCCTCCATCGAATCCACGCACCTGCGGTGGCGCGATTGGCCTTCCAGTACTAACACGCTTGTATTGCCTCAACTTGTCTGGAGTGCGAACAAAGGCCGGTTTGACCGTCCCTACGAGGTGACATGGAGCTTTTCCGACACGGGCGGGTATGTAGCACTGGCGAAACGGTACCGTCAGTTTTTTGCAGAGCGCGGCTTCCGAAAAACGCTTGAGGCGAAGGCGAAAGAGAATCCGGCGGTGCGCGAGATCGCAGGCGCACCGGTCTTCTGGGCCGCAGCGGCCGAGACACCCTCCCAGGTTCTTGAGATGGCTACGATTTTGAAGACCAACGGTATTTCGCGCTGTCTGTTTGCACTGCCCGTGATCTATGCGCCCCAGGCCTTGTGGACGAACGAGGTGGAACGTGTCGGCGTGGCGCGAAAGATCCGCTCCATGGGATATCTCACCTATCGCTACGACCAATACCGTGACACCTTCGAGAAGGGCTATACAGACTTTGTCTACCATCAGGTCAACACAGAGGCTTTTCCCGACCGCGTGGTGCGGACGGAGGGGCAGAGGATGGTTCAGGGATTCGGCCCCAAGAGCGGCGTGATTTGTCCGCAATTTTTCCAGCCGATGGCAAAAACAAATCTGCCGAAAGATTTTTCAACATATAACTATGCCGCCTGTTTCTTAGACTGCTTGGGGTCAGTGGAGTTCAACGCGGAAAGCGAGTGCTTCGACCCGCGTCATCCGTGCGACCGGTTTGACTCGCGTCGTGAGCGGGAGCAACTGCTGCATTACGTCAACACGTCGGGCCGTCTGGCGGGAACCGAGTGCGGGCTCGATTATCTGATTCCCTTCACACACTGGTTCGAGGGCGCAACGACGCTGGTCGGCTGGATGGAGACCCTTGCTGACGGGAAGAAAACTGCTGCGGCGAACATCAACGATTCGAGCGTGGAGCAACTGGGGAAACGGTTAAAGGCGATCAACGTGGCCAAGCCCAGGGATGACGTGCCTCTCACCATCAGCCAGAG
This sequence comes from bacterium, assembly GCA_037133395.1. GTDB lineage: Bacteria > Verrucomicrobiota > Kiritimatiellia > RFP12 > UBA1067 > CAIZQW01. Next base: position 10,949 of record JBAXOG010000052.1, read on the forward strand.
CACACGTTACCGGATTCCGTTCTATTCGCTTTGCCATCACGATGAGGTGATGGTCACCTGGCGCTGGGAGGACGGCATGAACCACCCACCCGTGTATTGGCAACGCAAGAATCTCTGGTCCGTGCTTTACGGCGCACCACCGATGTATCGTCCTTCGCTTTCTGCAATGCGAAAGTATCAGCGCGAAATTGGAACAACGGAAAAGTATGTTTCCTCCTGGGTGCGGAAGATCGCGTTTGAAGCGATGACCAGTCATCGCTTCTTGACGACTGATCGGCAGGTGCAGGAGACAACGTTCGACTCGGGACGCGGGGTGGTGGTCAATTTCGGCAACACGGCTGTCCGATTGGAAGATGGCCAGGAGGTACCGGCCATGGACTACGTCACCTTCCAAAAAAAATGGTGGGGTCGCCGGGCATATCAGTCCGCCCCTTGTGCGAATGTGTTTAGCCGTTCGGGGTTATGAGTCAAGCAAACGTATAGGCGTGGAACTACAACGATGATAAACCTTAACAAAACAATGATGCTGGTGGCTTATGTCGTGTTTGTCTTTGCGTGGTATCAAGACGTGGGTGCGGTGCCAGAACCAACCAAAGCGCAAAAGACATCTACGTACCATTGGGATGCGGCGAAAGCACAAGCCCTTCGGCTGGCGATCGACGACTTGTCCACGACGTTCGGAGCCCGATATCCCCAGGGGCCGGATTACCTGAAGAGGCTGTCGCAAATCGAACGCGCCGTTGCGCTCGCGGCGTCTGATGGTGTTGCGGCAGAGGCGGCTGCCCGGCCATTCGAGGCGTTGCGTGCGGAGGCCCTGCTGGCCAATCCGCTGCTGGATTTCGACCAGTTGCTACTGGTGAAGCGCGCAGATGCGAAACGGTTTTTCAAGGGGTTGCCGTGGAAAGAACAAGTGGCCAAACAAAATGAGTTGCTCTCGCAATTCAAGGGCATCCTACGCAATTTTGTCGGCAATGATCTGGTGGGATTTCTGAATGGTCTGCCGATCAATTATCAGGGCAACAATTTTCTGCGCGAAGTCCAATTCGACAACGAGATCGCCGTGCTCTCGTCGATCCGTCCCGGTGGCACACTCACGACCCTGTATCGCCCGGAGAAACCGGTTTTCGTGGGTGACATGAAACTGCACTTCGACGCGGGACGGCTGATGTTCTCCTCCATCGGCAACAACGGGCGCTGGCAGGTTTTCGAGATCAACGCGGACGGCAAGGGGCTGCGTCAGGTGACGCGTGGCGACGAACCAGATGTCGACAACTACGATCCGTGTTACCTCGCCGATGACCGGGTGCTCTTTGATTCGTCGATTCCGTTCCAGTCGATCCCGTGCGAATACGGAGCCGACGAGGTGGGTAACTTGTGTGTAGCCAATGCCGACGGCTCGGGTCTGCGGCGGCTCTGTTTTGACCAGGACCACAACTACTACCCATCGCTGATGGCGGACGGCCGCATCCTTTACCTGCGTTGGGAGTACACAGACCTCGCTCACGCATTCACAGGGCGGCTGATGTCGATGAACCCCGACGGGACTGGACAGCGCGCACACTACGCCAGCAGCGGGTATTGGCCTAACCGGATTTTCTATGCCAAGCCCATACCTGGTCATCCGAGCAAGTTCGTGGGTATTGTCAGCGGCCATCATGGCACGGCGCGGGCAGGAGAACTGATCGTCTTTGATGTCTCCAGAGGTCGGCAGGAAGCCCAGGGCGCCGTGCAGCGCATCCCCGGGCGCGGAAAAACCGTCGAGGCGAAAGTGGTGGACAACCTCGTGGGTGGCTCCTGGCCGAAATTCCTCCATCCCTATCCCTTGAGCGACAAGTATTTCATAGCTTCCTGCCAGCCCACTCCGCAGTCGCTCTGGGGGATCTATCTGGTGGATACGTTCGACAACATGCTCCTGCTCCGCGAGGAAAAAGACTGCGTATTGTTCGAGCCGGTACCCATCCGCAAGAGTTTCCGTCCGCCGGTCCTTCCGCCACGGGTAAAGCTCGCCAGCAAAGAAGCCACCGTCTATCTGCAGGACATCTACATTGGCAGCGGCTTGGAGAAACTGCCACGCGGTACCATCAAGAAGCTCAGGGTCTTCACCTATAATTTTAGCTATTACGGCATGGCGGGGGTTAAGGATAGTGTTGGCATGGACGGTCCTTGGGATATACACCAAATATTAGGCACCGTGCCAGTGGCTCCTGACGGCTCCGCCTATTTTATCGTTCCGGCCAACACGCCCATTGCGTTGCAGCCGTTGGATTCGGAGGGCAAGGCCGTTCAGTTGATGCGCAGTTGGTTCACGGCGATGCCGGGTGAGTCGGTTTCCTGTATCGGCTGCCATGAGCCGCCCAACGGAACTCCGGCAGGCGCCACCCGCGTAGCACGTGATCCCGTGCCGATCACGCCCTGGCGGGGTCCGGCGCGCGGCTTCAGTTGGGAGCGGGAAGTCCAGCCTGTACTGGACAAATACTGCGTCGGTTGTCACAACGGCCAGCCGCGCCCCGGCGGCGCGCCGATTGCCGACCTGCGTGGCGCAAAGCCGAAGGTCATGCCGAACACGTGGTATGCCTTTCCTCCGTCCTATTACGCATTGTGGCGTCATGTGCGGAAGCCCGGACTTGAAGGTCCGAGCATCGTCCCCCTAGCCGACTACCATGCCGATGTCAGTCCCCTAGTTCGGATGTTACGCAAGCGTCATCACAACGTGCAGTTGGATGAAGAGGCGTGGGATCGGCTGGTGACATGGATCGACCTGAACGCCCCGGCCTACGGAAGTTGGTTGGAAATGCCCGGTGCCGTCAGCCATTTCCAAGAGATCCAGCAGGTCTATAAGCGTCGCATGGAAATGATGCGGCTCTATGGTGGCAGCACTTTGGATCCTGAAGCGTTTCCCGTAGTGACAAACGCGCCGATCATCGCGCAGATGCCGGCACCCGAGCCGCCGCCGGTGTCCGTCGCCAAACCCGCCGGGTGGCCGTTTGACGCCGCAGAGGCCCATTCCCGCCAGACCGTGTCGGGGACATCACCCCGGCGCGTAATCGAGCTTGGCGACGGCGTCCGCATGGAACTCGTCCCGATTCCAGCGGGTGAGTTCATCTTGGGAGACCCTGCTGGATCTCACGACGAACGCCCCGTTTCAGTCGTGAAGATCGCGCGTCCGTTTTGGATGGCGACCTGCGAAGTGTCCAACGAGCAGTACAAGCGGTTTGATCCATTGCATGATAGCGGTCTGGAGATCACGCTCGGAATGAAGTGGAGTGCGGACTTTTTCCTGAAGCTGAACGAACCGAAACAACCGGTCTGCAGAGTATCGTGGTGCGAAGCCTTTGCCTTTTGCGAGTGGCTTTCGAAGAAGACCGGTAAGCGGTTCACACTGCCGGATGAGGCGCAGTGGGAATGGGCTTGCCGGGCGGGAAGCGATACCGCGTGGAACTTTGGTACCTCGACCACGAACTTCCCGGCCTTTGCCAATCTGGCGGACTCCAAGCTTCTGGAGTTGGGCAAGAAGCCCAAGCCAGAAAATGCCTCGCCGTTTTTCGCTACGGAAAGCGGTAACGACCAACACGTTATTTCTTCACCGGTCGGCTCATATCTGCCCAATCCCTGGGGACTCTACGACATGCACGGTAACGTCGCCGAGTGGACCGGCAGTACCGAGTTGCCGTATCCTTTCAACGCTACTGATCCGTGTCATGCCGCTACCGACACGCGGAAGATCGTCCGGGGCGGCTCATGGCGGGAAACCGCGCGTTGGGCCCGTTCCGGTTGCCGGGGCAGCTACCCTCCGTGGCAGGGTGTGTTCAATGTTGGATTTAGAGTAATCGTAGAAGAATAACAAATAATAAAAAGGGGGGGCAGATGATAGTCAAATCAGGTATGAGAAATAAAAGAGGAAATGTCTGGCGCATCCTTTTGCTTGCTGGTGCTGTGACGGCACAAGCGGCGGAGCCGGACAACGTACCCAGCGTCCTAGAAAACGGCGCGATCGTCCGTCGCAACGGCGTCTACTTCAACAACCGTCCGCTTTACGCAAGTTCCGATGCGCCGGTCGCGCCGTATTATTACGTCTTGACCGGTGACCGGCCGCTGGTGCGTTTTGGCGGTCCGCCTTGGGTCGACGGTCACTTCGTGCTCGGGTTCCAGAAAAAGGGCGGCGGATCCAAATGGCTTCTGGATTTCAAGTCGGTCGAGTTCCGCTACTTCGGCGGACGGGTTGAATGGGTGGCTAGCGACCCCGAGTTTCCCGGGGTCACAATCTCGCTTCAGGCGTTGCCGCTGGGGCTTGGCAGCGGTCTTGCCGCGCAGGCGAAGGTCACCGGCTCTGTTGCCGGAGACTGTCTGGTCTGGATATTCGGAGCCGCTTATCGAGAAGACCATGTGGCGAGGATCGATGCGCTCGTAACGCCCGGACCGCGCTCCCTGGGGTTCGAGGCGACCCAGGCACAGGGCAACCGCGTCGAAGTCAAGGACGGGGTGATCCGCATTGAGCCACCGCATGGAGATAATCTCCGCTACACGCTGGCAACTTGTAATACTCCATCAGAAATCCGCATCACAGATGCCAGCCAGTGGAAAACCCCTGGGACGCTTCTGGCTGGCACAGCCGGCAGTTGTCCAATAGTATCTGGCATAACCCCGCTTACGGGTGACAAGCCGATTATTTGGAGCGCGCGGTGCCGACCGGAAACCGACAAAACCGCCGTGGCTTCCAATTCCGAAACAGATTTTCGGATGGCGATGGAGCGGGTGGAAAAATTGAACAATCGCGTGGTAAGCCAGACACCTGATGCCCGGTTTGATTTCATGGTGCGGGCGGTCAGCCATTCGATGGATGGTGTCTGGCGCGGCACGACCTACGCCCATGGCGGCAGCGGCCCCTATCCGATGCCGTTCCTTGGCTGGTGAACGGTCATCGGCGGCATGGCCTACGGCTGGCATGAACGGGTACTCAAGTCTGCCCGGCATTTCTTTGCCTCGCAGGTGACGGGCGAAACCTATCGTGATCAGCCGGAGTTGCGTGCACGGGTCGATGGTAACAAAGAGCTTGCGGTCTATGAGCGTACGATGACGCACCCGGGGGCAAATCCCCGCTACTTGAGTAAGGGGCGTCTGATTCCAGATCAGATGTCGACCATGTACGATATGCAGTCGATCTTCTTTGATCAGGTGGTTGAAGAGTGGCGCTTTACGGCTGACCCGGAATTGGAGAAGATTCTGAGACCTGCCCTTGAGTTGCATCTGGGCTATCTCGCACGCGTTTTCGATCCGGATGGTAACGGCGCGTACGAGAGCTTCATCAACACCTACCTGACGGACAACCAGTGGTACAACGGGGGCGACACCGCAGAAGAGACGGCGTTCGCCTATCGCGGGCATCTGGCCGCGCGCGATATGGCGCGCAACGCCGGGGATGCCGAGGCAGTCAAACGTCATGAAGCCAAGCTGGCGCTGATCCGCAAGGGCTTCTTCGAGTCGGTCTGGGTCAAGGGCGCCGGGCATCCGGGCGCCTACCGCGAGCAGGGCGGACACCGGCGGCTGCATCCGGATCCGTGGCTGCCGGCCATTGTTCATTCGATGGACTGTCCGGGCCTTTATAACGAGGAGCAGATGGCTTCGGTGCTGCACTTCACCGAATACGGGCTCCAACGGGACAAGCAGCCTTTGGGCGGTGTGCGGGTCTGGCCCTCCAACTGGGTGCCAGGCGTCTGGTCGCTGCGGACAAAGTCCCCCGGCGAAGAGCATCATCTGGCGCTGGCCTATTGCCAGGCCGGCCTGCCCGAGGCGGCCATGGAGGTCACACGCGGCTGCCATAGCGAGACCGGCTTCCAGTCACCCGTGCCCGGCAACTTCGGCGAGCCTTGGACAGGAGTCGATTTCACCGACTTCATGGCGCCGTTTGCCAGAACCGTGGTTTCGGGTTTCTTCGGCTACCGGCCGGACCGGCCCAATGGCTTGGTGACCCTTGCGCCGCAGTTCCCTGCTGACTGGGATCACGCCTCGCTGGCGCATCCGGAATTCAAGCTGGCTTACAAACGACAGGGGACAACGCAGCGCCTGAGCATTGAACTTCAACGCGAGTCGGCCTTGGACGTGCAGTTGCCGTTCTGCGGTAAGGCGGTGAAGGCGGCGACCCTCAATGGACAGCCGATCCAGGGGACGATTCGTCCAGGGTTTGGCCGCTCGGTGTTCGTGGTGCGTACGCCGGTGACACAGAAAGCAGAACTTGAGTTGACCGTGGATCAAGAACTTCCCTTGGGCGTCGTTCAGTCCCGCGAGGTAGCGAGCGGCTCCGAGGTGGAACTGGCGGTTGAAGGCGGACGCATCACGGAAGTGCGCGATGAGCAGGGCGTTCTGGAGTCAGTCCGTCTGGCTGCAGGCAAGGTCCGCGCACGCGTTTCCGTGAACGCCGGGAATCACCGTCTGCTGGCGTTGGTACAGATGGGCCAGACATCCCAGTGGCGGATTTTCGATTTTCAGGTTCGTGACCGCAAGGCCGAAGCGTACACGGCGGAAAAGAATCTGAGGCAGGCTCCTGTGGGCGCGGCTTGGACGGGACTCGACCTTGCCGGCGTCTTCAACAGCCGTGTGACGGAATTGTTCAGACAGGATTACATGTCGCCGCGGCCAGACACGATGTCGGCACGTATCGGCCGGGACGCATACCTGACGTGGCACGGCGCCTATTGCAGAAAGCCGTCGCCTGCGGTCGACCTGAGCAACACGTGGCCCCGACGGCCAGCTCCTGTGTACGACGTGACGCTCGGCGATCTGAAACTGGGCGGCGACTTCACGCTCGAAGCGTGGGTGCGCGCCGATCTGGCGGCACTGGTCAACGGACGGATTCTGGACTGGGGCGAGTTGGTGATTGAGACATCGCCGGGCTCACGAGTGGTCGGCCTGTATGCGGGCAAAAAGCTGATCTGGAGTTATCCGGTTCTGTGCGCCGAGCGGACGACCCATATCGCGGCTGTCTTCCGCAAGGGCAAGCAGGTTGCGATCTATCTCAACGGCGAGACGCGCGACAAGGTGCCCCAGCAGCTCGACGTCTCGGAGTTGTCGCTGGGGTCCACGTTGCGCGTGGGTGCAGACCGCAACGGGCAGAGGCGGTTGCTGGGGCTTGTCGAGCGGGTGGCCATTTCCAGGCAGGCCGTAACGGGTGAACAGCTCAAGGGACGTTCGCTGGAGTCCGCGTCCCTGCCCGGCGCGGTGGCGGACTGGCGTGTGACCGAAGCGGCCGAGGCGCAGATAGCCTCGGGGGTTCTAGGCCTGCCGCCGCTGGTACGTCAGAACGTGGCGTTCAAAGCGCCCAAGGATCTTCCCGACCTGGTGACGGTGGTAGACGGAAAGCTTGAAACGCCGCAGGGCGCGCGTTTCCTTTGGAAGAACGGGGAGAGCGCCTTCACTTCGCTTTGGGACAACTGGCCGCGCAAGGTGACGGTTCCTGTCAACAAAAAAGGCGGCTCGGTCTGGCTGCTGGTAGCGGGTTCGACCAATCCAATGCAGGTGCGTATCGCCAACGCGGTGTTGCGCTTCGCGTATGCGGACGGCGTGACTGAAGAGTTGGAGCTGGTGCCGCCGATGAATTTCTGGTCGATCTGCGAGTTTGGGATGTCCAAAGATTACGACTACAAGGCCGAAGCGTTTTCCCTCCCCAATGAGCCGCCGCCCCAGGTGCAGTTGGGCAATAACTGCCGGGCGATGGTCTACGGCTGGAAACTGCGGCCTGGCGTGGAACTCAAGAGCGTCACCCTTGAAAGCCTCTCGCAGGAGGTGGTGATCGGGTTGATGGGTGTGAGTATATGCAATCTTTAAGTATAAAAATCCACATGAACGGAACAACCGCTGTGTTTTATCGTATTCTGTCATTGCTTATCTTCGGTTGGGCCTCGGTTCCTGTGGTGGCGGTGGAAAAGCAAAAGGACAACGTGCCCTCCGTCCTGGAAAACGGCGCGATTGTGCGCCGCAACGGTCCCTTCTTCAACAACCGCCCGCTCTACGGCAGCCACGGGAACCCGCAGGATCCTTATTATTGGGTCTTCGCCGGTGACCGGCCGTTCCTGCGCTTCGGTGGTAGCCCTTGGGTGGATGGTTGCTTCGTGCTGGGGTTTCAGCGGGCCGGTGGCACGGCCAAGTGGCTGATGGATTTCGAGTCGGTCGAGGCGCGCTACCCCGGCGGGCGCATGGAATGGGTGGTGAGCGATCCGGCGTTCCCGGGCGTCACCATTGACCTGCATGCCTTGCCCCTGGGTGAGGGGACCGGTTTGGCGGCCCAGGCGCAGGTGAAGGGCGCGGCGGCTGGGGATCGGCTGGTGTGGATGATTGGAGCGGCCTATCGGCGAGACTATGTGTGCAAGATCGATGCGATGGACTCCGACACCGGGGCCAAGACACGGGTGTACGGGTTCGTTCCCTCGGAGGCCGAGGGCGATCGCGTCACGCTCCATGACGGTGTCATCCGCTTGGAGCCGCCGCGCGGGGACCGGTTCCGCTACACGTTGACCGTCTGCAGCGCCGCCTCAGAACTGCGCATCGCCGATGCGGATCAGTGGCCGACGCCGGCGGCGCTGCTCGCTAGCGTCGGTGACCGGCGTCCCGTGGCCTGCGGGGTGACGCCGATTTCCAGCATCGAACCGGTCACCTGGATCGTGCGCACGTGGCTGGAGACGGACAAGCGGGCGACGCCGCCGCAGGTCGCTGCGGACTTTCGCACCGCCTGGGAGCGGGTGGAACAATTGCGCCGGCGCGTGGTCAGCCGTACGCCTGATGCGCGGCTCGACTTTATGATCCAGGCCTGCTCGTCGGCTCTCGACGGCCTGTGGCGCCAGAAGGCCTACGGCTATTCCTGCACCGGTCCCTTCCAGTCGCCGATTTTGGGATTCCGCCACATGGACGGCGGAACCTCCTATGGCTGGCATGACCGGGTTCTGACCGAGGCGCGCACCTATATCGCCTCACAGGTCACCGGCGAGACCTACAAGGCCCGGGCTGATCACGTCCGCGTGATTGACGGCAACGGCGAGTTGGCCCGCTTTCAGGGCCACGCCTGTCATCCGGCTACGGATCCGCGTTTCTTTGGCAAGGGGCGGCTGATCCCGGACAGCAACTCGACGCTTTACGACATGCAGTCGATCTTCTTTGATCAATTGATTGAGGATTGGCGGTTCACGGCGGATCCGGAAATGGAAAAACTTCTCCGCCCAGCGTTGGCATTGCACTTGGACTACATCGACCGCTGTTTCGACCCCGACGGCGACGGGGCCTACGAGAGCATCAACAACACGTTTCTGACGGACAGCGTCTGGTACAACGGCGGGGGCACGCCGGACGAGACGGCCTTCGCATGGCGCGGCCACCAGGCCGCGCGCGACCTGGCCTGCCGGGCGGGGGATCAGGCAACGGTAAAGCGCCACGAGGACAAGCTTGCGTTGATCCGCAAAGGCTTCTTCGAGAAACTTTGGGTAGAGAAGGCGGGGCATCCCGGCGCCTACCGCGAACAAGGCGGCCATCAACGGCTGCATTCCGAGGCGTGGCTGCCAGGCTTGTACCTGCCGATGGATTGCCCGGGACTCATGAACGACGAGCAGATGGCCTCAACCCTAAACTTTGTTGAAACCGCGCTGGAACATGAGCCGCGGCCGACGGGCGGGGTGCGGGTCTGGCCGTCGAACTGGGTGCCCTCGATCTGGTCAAACCGCTACAAGTCCTCGGGTGATGAATATGCCCTGGCGTTGGGCTACTGCTTCGCCGGCCTGCCGGAGGGAGCGCTGGAGATTATACAGGGTAACTTTAGCGAAACCGCATTCGAGTCCGGCATCCCCGCCAGTACCGGCCAGCCGATGGGCTTTGCCGGAGTTGACTTCAGCGATGCCCTCGGGGCATTGGCGCGCACAGTGGTTTCTGGCCTCTTCGGCTATCGGCCGGACCGTCCCAATGGGCTGATCACCATCGCACCGCAGTTTCCGGCGAAATGGGAGCACGCCGGTTTCGAGCATCCGCAATTCAAGCTGGCCTATCAACGTCAGGCGGGAACCGAGCGGTTGCGCGTCGAACTTGAGCGCGCCTCGGCGATGCAACTGGAACTGCCCTTCTATGGCACAGGGATCAAGTCGGTGCGGCTCAATGGTCAAGAGGTCAAGGGCGCGGTCAAGCCGGGGTTTGGCCGTTCGGTTTATGTCGTGCAGGTTCCGGTGACGACAAAGGCTGAGCTGGAACTTGAAGTTGCCCAGACACTCGAACCGGGCATGGCGCAGTCCAGCGAGGTAGACGTGGGTTCCCCTGTCACGTTGTCGGTGGACGGCGGACGGATCACCGAGGTGCGGGATGCGCAAAAAGTTCTGGAGTCCGTGAAGCTGGTCGAGGGCAAGGTGAGCGCACGCATTTCCAAGAACGCCGGGAACCACCGGGTTCTGACCCTAGTGGAGATGGGCAAAAACGCGCCGCAATATCGGATTTTCAATTTTAAGGTCCATGACCCCAAAGCCGAGCGGTATGCGGCGGAGAAGAACCTGCGCGAGGCGCCGGTCCAGGCGCATTGGAGCGGGATCGACCTAAGCGGACAGTTGAACGGACGCGTCACCGACATTTTCCGCCAGGACTATCTATCGCCACGGCCCGACACCTTGTCGCTGCGGCTGGCGAAGGATGGGTATGGCGTGTGGAATGCGGTTTATGCCGGGAAGAAGCCACCGGGAATCGACCTGTCCAATACCTGGCCGCGGCGGCCGGCGCCGGTGTACGAGGCGGCCGTAGACGGGCTAAAGCTAGGCGGCGATTTCACGATCGAAGCCTGGGTGACGGCCGACATGACGAAGTGGCTCAATGCCCGGATCTTGGAGCTGGGGGATATCTCCATCAATTTGGAACCCAATATCAGCGTGGTGGATCTACGGGTGGGCAAGACACTGATCTGGAGCTGGCCCACACTGTGCAGCGAACGGGTGACCCATCTGGCGGCCGTCGTGCGGGCGGGCAAGCAGACGCAGTTCTTCCTCAATGGCAACTGGTCAAATTCGTCAGCGAGGAAATTCCAAGAGATCGATCTGGCGGCGCTGGCAAAGCTCTCCACGCTGCGGTTGGGTGCCGACAGCAAGGGCGACAAGCGGTTGCTCGGCCAAATCCAGCGGGTGGCGATCTCCACCCAGGCGGCAGACCCAGAGCAGTTGAAGGGCCGCACTGTGGAGGTTGCGGCGCTGCCTGGGACGGTTGCGGACTGGCGCATTCCCGCCACGGGCGCTGCGCTCGTGACTTCGTCGGTGCCGGGCGCTCCGGCGCTGGTACGCCGGGAAGTGGAAAGCAAGTCTTTCAAGGACTTGCCCGACTTGCTGAGTGTGTCCGACGGGATGCTGGAGACCCCACAAAAGGCGAAGTTCCTGTGGCAACCCGGCGCCAAGGACATCGCCTTCACCTCGCTGTGGGACAACTGGCCGCGGAAGGTGACGGTGCCGGTGAACAAGAAGGGGGACTCGGTTTGGTTGTTGGTGGCTGGCTCGACCAATCCGATGCAGGTGCGCATCGCCAACGCGGTGCTTCGTTTTGAGTACGCCGACGGCGTCAAGGAAGAGCTGGATCTGGTCAATCCGATGAACTTCTGGTCGCTCTGTCATTTCCAGGGCCGGGATTACGATTACCGCAAGGATGCTTTCTGCCTGCCCAAGAAGCCGCCGCCGCAGGTGCAGTTGGGCAGCCACTGCCGGGCGATGGTCTACGGCTGGAAACTGCGGCCTGGCGTGGAGTTGAAGAACGTCACCCTTGAAAGCCTCTCGCAGGAGGTGGTGATCGGGTTGATGGGTGTGAGTATTTGTAATCTCTGACAAGAAATGAAAATGATGAAAGCAACAACGACCCTGATCGTAGCCGGACTTCTGACCAGCAGCGCGGCTGCTTGGGCGGCGGAAACTCCGCAAACTGCAGCGGGGAAGGCCGACTTCCCCGTGGCACGGCTCAAGGCGATTTTTCCAGAGATGCTCCAAAAACTGCCCACACGTCTGCCGCATCAGCAGTTGCCCGACGGACCGTTATTGGGTAATGGCGACATGGCGGTGGCGGTGGGGTGTGCGCCCGAACGACAGCAATTCTGGTTGGCAAAAAACGATTTTTGGAAATTGAAGAGTGGCAAAGGTGGCCCCCGAGTCTTCGGCTGGATTTACCTTGATTTTCCGAGCCTCAAAGACGGGAATTACCGGGCGGAGCAAACGCTTGTTGACGGGGTGGTTTCCGCCCGAATCAAGTCGAAGTCCGGTGATAGCGAACTGACGACCAAGTCGTGGGTGTCGGCCACGGACAACCTGCTGGTGGTCGAGATGAATCTGGTCAAAGGTCCAGCGCTGGAAGCCAGTGCCATCCTGAACATGGCGGGGGTTCCTCCGTCAAAGGACAATCCCTTTCCTCAGATTTCCCAAGCCTCGCGAGCTGGGGTCTTCTGGGGTGTCCGCGGCTTCGGTCCGAAACAGGCGGATGTTCCGATTGAGGCGGCCTGCGCGGTGCGGTTGATCGGGGCGGACGGCGTTGATTTGAAGCTCGCCTCTGGCCTACAGCAGTTTGATTCGGTTGCCCCGGGATTCAAGTGCAACTCCACGCCGGTCGGGCAGTCGTTCAGGCTGGAGCAAGGGAAGCCCGTCATTCTGGTGGTGTCCATGGTCTCGAAGCGGAAGAGCCCGGAGTATCTCAAGGCGGCGAAGGACTGCGCTGCCGGGTTCAAGCCGGAGACCCTGGCGCAACTCAAGAGCGCGCATGCCGCCTGGTGGCGCGGGTACTGGAACAAATCCTTTGTCTCGCTTGGCGACCCGTTCCTGGAGTGGCGCTATTACGTCTCGCTATATATCTCGGGTGCGGGCATTCGCGATCCGGAGTTTCCACCCGGCATCATAGGCGCGTGGACCACCACGGATTTTCCAGGGTGGCGTGGCGATTATACCTTGGACTACAACGCCCACGCGCCGTTCTATGGCCTTTGCTCCGCCAACCGTCTCGAGCAGGCCGATGCCAATCCTGGTCCCGCCCTGGCGTTTCTGGAACAAGGGAGGAAGTATAGCCAAATGCTCTTCGGCCACGACGGGGTCTTGTATCCGGTGGGGATCGGGCCGCTGGGGATCGACACGACCAAGAGAGAGAATGACGACCAGGGTGAACGGACCAGTGTCCAAGGCGTGCTCTGGTTGGGCATGAAATCAAACGCCTCCTATTGCATGGTCATCCTGTCGGAACGCTGGTTCATGACCCGCGACCTGGATTTTGCCCGCCGGGTTTATCCGCTGGTGCGAGAGGTGGCGACCTTCTGGGAGAAGGATCTGGTCTTCGAAGACGGACACTATACCGTCACCCGTGATGCTGCCAGGGAACGCAATCTCTCCATCAATCCCATGACCTCTTTGGCGCTGATCCCGCTGGTGATGCGGACGGCGCTGGACATGAGCGCTGCCTTGCAAGCCGATCAGCCACAGCGGGAGAAGTGGCAGCATATCCTGGCGAATGTCCACCCTGTCCCGACCATAACCTGGGCAGCCACCGGCAAAACCATCTTCGTCGAGGCTGAAGAAAGGGGGCAAACATCGGCTATGAACACCGTGGGCATTTGGAACATTTATCCGTTCAACGGCATTGGCTTGGATAGCGATCCGAAGCAGTTGGAAATCGCCAATAACACCATCGCTTTTTTGGAGCAAGGCAATCTCTCCGCGCCCGTATATGACCGCTGGCATGATGTCTGCGGACAAAATAGTTGGTATCCCGCCCTTGTCCGTATCGGCTATGATCCGAAAGTCATCCTGGCGGCTCTGCGGGGCGTCCCATTCTCTCCCAATGGCGTGGTCATCAACCAATGGCACGGGATTGAGAACAGCAGCATCTTTCCGAACACGATCAACGAGATGCTGTTGCAAAGCCATCAGGACGTGCTGCGCCTCTTCCCGTGCTGGCCGAAGGAAAAGGATGCCAAGTTCGGTACGCTCCGGGCCTACGGCGCGTTTCTGGTCTCGGCGGAGCAGAAGGACGGCGTGGTGAGCGGCGTAACGATCCTGAGCGAAAAGGGGCGTGACTGCACGCTGGTCAACCCCTGGCCGGACAAGGACGTCACGCTGGTGCGCAACGGGCAGGCTGCCGAAACCCTCAACGGAGAACGGTTCACGTTCAAGACAACCACTGGTGAAATGATAGGCTTGGGTAATAACCGAAAGGAAGAAAAATGAACTCTAACATTCTTATCTGTCTGGGCCTTGCTTTGCAATGCCTCTATGCCGTCAAAGGTGCTGCCGCGCCGGCTGTCATCCAACTCTCCGGCACGGATTGGCGAATCCACGACGACGTCAGTGGCAAAGGCACCGAACAAGCCCTGTTCGCGGCCGATCCCACCTTGCCCGGTTGGATACCCGCCACGGTGCCGGGCAATATCCAGTCGGATCTGGAGTCTGCGCATCAGCTTGAGCCGCTCTGGTATGGCGCGGGCGATCCGCGGCTGAAGGATGTCTCAACGAAGGACTGGTGGTATCGCAAGGATTTCACGATTCCTGCCTCATTCGTCGGCAAGCGGCTCACGCTGGTTTTTGACGGCGTGGATCAGCAAAGCGAAATCTGGCTCAATGGCCAGAAGATCGGTTCGAACACCAACATGTTCCGGCGGTTCTGGTTCGACGTGACATCGGTCGCCAAGGCCGGAGGATCCAATCAACTGGCTGTGCGAATTGCCAAGTATGTCGGCCGCGGGGCGGCGGACTTCAGCAACGAGTGGAAAAGCGGGACGAACTTGGGCTGGGATTGGGGGATCTCTATTTCCACGCTCGGAATTTGGAAAGACGTGCGCTTGGAGGCCACCGGTCCGGCGCGAATTGACTGGACGCGTGTGCAAACGACCTTGAGCGAAGACCAGTCGAAAGCTTCCGTGTTTGTCAGCCTTGAAATCCACAGCGCCGCAGACCTGCCGGCAAAGGTCCAATTCCGGGTGACCGGACAGGGCGAGACCGTCACGGTTACCGTGGAGGCTGCTCTGAAGAAAGGCGTCAACATGGTCAAAGGGGAGCTAGCGCTCGTTCATCCCGCGCTGTGGTGGCCCAGCGGTCAAGGCGGGCAGCCGCTGTACACCGCCGTTGCCGAACTTCAGTCGACGGATGGCGGAGATACTCTGGACGAGCGCACGACGCGGTTCGGCGTGAGGGATCTGCGTTGGGTCTACACGCAAGACGCGCCAGCGGATTTCATCAACCGCTTCCAGTTGGTCGTCAACGGGAGGCCGGTGCGCACCATCGGCTCGAACCTGATCCCGGCGGACCTGCTCTTTGGGCGCATGACTCCGCGCGCGCTGAACCTGCTGCACCAGGCCAAAGCCGCCGGTATGAACACCCTGCGGATTTGGGGCGGAGGCGTGATCTGTCACGAGGCGGTCTACGACCTGGCCGACGAGTTGGGCCTCCTGCTGGTGCAGGAGCTTCCCATGTTCCACTACACGCCGCCGCAGGATGCTGAGTATCTGGCCAAGTTGGAACCGCTGGCGCGCAATGTCGTCCGGCAAGTACGTAATCACCCCGCCATCATCGAATTCGACGGCGGCAACGAGATGCGCTGGAGGTCAGACACCAACCACCCAGTCTTCCTGATGCTGAAGAAAGTGGTCGCCGAAGAGGACGGACGGATATTCCGCGCGGGCTGCCCGGACATCGGTTCGACACATGGCGCCTGGCACTTTACCTTGTGGCCGAGTTGGCCCGGATGCCGCTTCTATAACGACCTGAAAACAACGATAAGCCTGAATGGCAAGAACGTTTCAGTTCCGAGCATGCGGGCAGGAGAATTCGGCAGCGCTTCGCCGGCGCACCTGGAAGTATGGCAGCGCGAGATCCCGCCGAAGGATCAGTGGCCGATTATCGGCTTGGATAACGAGGTGCTGCACCGCAAGAAAACCGTCCGCGCGATCGGGCCTCACAATTGGCTGCAGAAGAATGCGATCGAAAACGAGTTCGGCCCGTTCGATAACCTCCCCGATTTGATCCAGGCCGGCCAGTTCCGTGGCGCCGAGGCGTTGCGTTATGCCATGGACGCCCTGCGGCGCATGGGTAAAAATATGGGAGGCATGACCACCTGGGATTTGAACGAGCCCTGGCCGAACGGAGCCGGTTCCTATCTGGTGGATTACGATGGTCGTCCGAAAATGATGTACGATTTCCTGAAGCAGGCCATTGCGCCGATCACCCTGTCGCTCAAATACGAATCGGTTTTCTATCCGCTGGATAAGGGGATCAAAACCGAATTGTTCCTAACCAGCGATGCGCCGCAGTCCGCCGAGAATCTGCGCTGGAAATGGGTTGCCCGCGACCGCCGCGGGACGGTGTTCGCCCACAACGAAGGGACGGCCTCGATCGGGCCCATTGAGGTGAAAGCACTGGGCGAGGTGGCGTTGATGCCTCCGGCAAAAACCGTCTTCGGGCCGATCTTCATGGAATTGCGGCTGGAGGATGCCGGTGGCAAATTATTGGTCGAGCGGTTACACATTTTCGGTTTGGCCAATCTGCCTGCACCCTTCGCGCAACTGGTCAAAAACAACGCGCCTGATCTGGACGACGACGCCAGCCAAATCAAGACGAGCGCCAGGCGCCCGTCCGACCCCGGCAATCTGATCTACCGTTTGTCGGGCAAGGGGATGACGCCTCCGCCAGCCAACGTCCCTCCGCAGGCGCGGGGATCGCTCGACATCAACGACGGCGAGTATGGAAACGACCACGCCTGGAGCGACGGGTGGTTCGAGTACAAACTGAACGGCAAGCAGACACTTGGCCGGTTCACATTCGGGCGCGACCGGACGGGCGTTGTGTCTGACCGGTGCGCGGATTACATGAAGATCGAAACCTCGCTCGACAGCAACACGTGGCAGACGGTTTATGAAGCAGACAAGCTCACACAATTGCCCGGATTCAGTCCCGCCAAAACCATTGAAATTCAAATCGCGCCCGTGCAGGCCCAGTATCTGAAAGTCACCGTGATGCCACCTGGATCGGATGGCAAGGGACCGTTCCCGGTCATTGACGAATTCGAGGTCTACGCTCCGGCAACCAATCTGGCAGCACAGTTGCCACACGTGGTCATGCTCGATCGTCCGGAAGTCTACCGTCCCCTGCGACACACAACCCTGCGTGTCGAGGCCTCGCCTGTCCGTATCGAGGGCAAGCAGGAAGTGCTCGAACTAAAGGTGAAGAATACCGGAGCGATGACGGCCTTCCCGTGTGAAGTACATCCGCTGATCAGTTACCGCACTGACCTCTTCATCGACAACAACAACTGCTTCATTCCGCCAGGCGAGAGCCGAGTGATTACGATCAGGAGTCAGAAGCCAGAGGGCGGAGGGCGGAGGTCAGATTACGGTGGGTTGACACTGGCTCAGACAGGCTGGTGGATTTCAAGTTGGAATGCCGACCGCATCGAAGTAGCGCCGAGTGATGAGGTCTTGCTAGCGGTGGGCCGTCGCGATCAAATGTGCCGAGAATTTTTGGAGACTCATCGACCAGAACCGTCCTATCCGTCCTATCTTCTCGACAACAAAAGTAACGCTACCTTTAAATTTATGGCGAGTAAAGCACAGGCGAAGCACCCAGCGCGGCTGCGCCTTCATACGTCCGACCAGTCGAAAGAGATCCGTGCGGCGGTGGAAGTAACGATCAACGGGAAGACTCTGGAACAGACATTGCCCGAGGGGCTGGGTATTCAGAAGACCGAACCGGCTCACCTGTCTTTCCCGGCTACACTGGAGTTCGAGCTTGCATCCAGCTTGTTACTACGCGGAAAGAATGTGGTGGAGGTCCGAGTCAAGAACGAGGGCTGGTTCACCTGGGACTCGCTCGAATGCGTTTCTAGTTTAGAGAAAGAACACGTTCATTCTGAAAGGCTGGAGTGATGATACGTTACGTCTTATCTCTTTTTTTGGGCGGCGTTTCCACGTTTGTCTTACTCGCTGAGATGCAAAGTCTGGAGCAACCTGAAAGGGTGAAACAGTTTCTGGCAGGGCCGATGGCCAACGTGGAAGAGGTCGTGTTTGCCGTTCGCACCCAGGTGCCGGAAGGTCACTGGTATGCCAATATCGGATACCATGCGATAGACCGTAATCGGGCGATGTACGGCAAAGGCGGACGGCTGTGCAAACTCAATGTCAGGACAGGCAAACTCACGGTGCTACTCAATGATCCCGAGGGTGCCGTGCGCGATCCGTGCGTGCACTACGACGGCAAACGCATCCTATTCTCCTATCGTCGGGGTGGCACGGAGAATTATCTGTTGTATGTGATCAATTCCGACGGCACGGGGTTGGCGCAAATCACCCAAGGCACGTACGACGATTACGAACCGTGTTGGTTGCCAGAGGGCGGGATTGTCTTCGTGACGACCCTCGCGAAACGCTGGGTGAACTGTTATGTCACCCAAGTGGGCAACATCTGGCGCTGCGATGCAGACGGACAAAATATGCGCGCG
>JBAXOG010000053.1:0-28941 GCA_037133395.1 bacterium
CTGACTGGGCAAAACATGAAAATGAAAACGTGCGCTATTTTAGTGGGACTGGGGTCTATTCGACACGCTTCGCTTGGAACGGTCTCATAAAAAATGAGCGCGTCAAATTAAACTTGGGAAAGGTTTGTGTCATCGCAGCCGTCAACGTCAATGGTGTTGATTGCGGTGTTCTTTGGAAGGAACCCTTTTCGGCGGATATCACAGCCGCATTGCATACGGGCGAGAACCATGTTGAAATCAGCGTGGCCAACACGTGGCATAACCGCCTGATCGGTGACGAACAGTATCCAGACGATACGGGTGTTATGCCCAGTGGATTGTTAAAAGGATGGCCGGAATGGATGTTGAAGAATCAGCCCCGTCCAGAACAGCGTCGGACAACGCTTGTGACCAATAAGCAGAAGGAAGCAATGAAAAGTTCTTCGCTTCAGACATCAGGATTGCTCGGGCCAGTGACTCTTGTTGTAGAACATGTGCTTAAATAAGCAGCATTCCAACATTCCATTATTTCAATAAAATTAAGGAAGTTTACTAAGAAAGCAGTACGAGAAACGTATAAGGGGTGTAACAGCATAAGAAAGAAGTGTCTGCGGAACTATGAAGACTGTCCAACATGAGTCTGCGCCTGCTGAAGCGCAGAGGTCCGAAAGTCTTGAAGCGGTGATAGACCTGTATCAGACGCCGTTGTTGCGTTATGCGGCACATCTGCTGAATAATGCCACACTAGCGCAAGATGCAGTTCAAAATGCCCTCATCAAACTCTTCCGTCAATGGCAATGCGGGATGCGGCCTGATTCACGGCTGAAAGCCTGGCTCTTCCAGGTTGTCCATAATGAGGCGGTTGACCTTATACGCTCAGAAGAACGGCGGCGTCGCCACCATGAAGGTCATGCGGCGAAGATGCGGGACGAAACATCTGGCGGTCTTTATGAAGACCCCAAACCGGATGAACGCCTGGAGATGGTACGCAGTTGCATGGGTGTTTTGACCCCAGCGCAGCGGCAGGTGGTGCTTCTCCGCATTCAGCAGGAGATGAGTTACGCGGAGATTGCTCGCATCACGGGACAAAGCGTGGGATATGTCGGATTCCTTCTGCATGAAGCAGTCACTAAACTTTCTGAAGCTGTGCGCAAACGAGAAGGAGGCGCACAATGAACCCTTGTAAATTTAATACCTGTCTAACAGCATACGTGCTGCGGGACATGGATCAAAAGCGGTTGGATGCCCTCGACGCGCATCTGAAGACCTGCCCTGATTGCCAGAAGAAGGCGGCAGAGTTGCGTGATACACTTTCACTCCTGAAAGAAGTCTTCGCTGCTGAGAATGTGCAGTCTGCGAAAGCCCCTGTTCTTAATTCTGAACGCCGTCAAAAACTCTTGACGATTAAACCGCTGCCTAAACCGAGTTTCTTCAGGCGCTTTATTGATAAGGCGTATCGTCCGCTTCGGATGATCGCAGCAACACTGATCTGCGTCTTCGGTATGCTCGTCATTCTTACTGCCGTATTCCGTCCCTCGGGGCGTCCGTTTGAAGGTATGTTCGCTACTGCGGCAAAGGGTGATACGGGGAATTCTTTTGGAGGAGGTGCTGCGGGAGGTGGAACCATAAATGCGGCCTCCACCGATTTGAAAAGAGCCAATCATTGTTCTGCTGGATTACCTGTAAAGTCTGAGCTGTCAGTAGATCGTACAACAGACTCACTCACAACAGATTTGCGGGATTTAGATAAGCAAACAGACGCACTCTTTTACAAAAAAACTAAAATACGTGAAAAAACAGGCGAGAAATTAGGCATTGCTGAAGGTAGATCGATGCGTAGTAAGAATGTGAGTGAAGAGAGTAAAGCAAAACTGATGGACGCAAATGCTGATGGATATGCGGCAGGCGTTATCGTCAATCGCTCTGACGCACCTGCCGCTGCACCGGAACCAGATCCAGAGTCAGTTCAACCTGCGGCAATGGATGCTGTTGCGATGGTAAAATCACCTGTTATAATGCGAGGTGTCTATGGTTCACGCAGAAGTGAAAGCACGCAGCTCTCCGTATCAGGTCATGTAACGGCCATTCCCAAGAGCGAAACTGTGGCTCCTCCTGCAGAGACGGCTGCGCGACCTCCTGTTTCCACGACCCCGATGCCAGCTTCTGAGCGCTTTGCGCGTAATAAGGAAATGGGTGAGACTGAAAAGCGTGTATCTTCAACACTGCGTGGTCTCGAGTGTGATCAATCAACCTTTGACCGAGCCGCTGGCGAGACGTCTGAAAAGGACGGCTTGCGCCAAAGGGAGTCACTTAAAGTTCATGTAGAAAAACCGGCCTTTACGGGTACCCCCAAGAATGTTTGGAGCGCGAATCTGGAGACGCTGGGCGATCAGGAGAATAAGCCAACAGATGACCTCATGAAGACATCGCCACCTCGTGAACCCTTGCCCTTCAATTTGTTTATGTCAGCAGCAAAGGAACCCTTCTCGACGTTTGCGATGGACGTGGATACTGCGAGCTATACGCTCACGCGTCAGGCCCTGCGCTCAGGCAAACTGCCTGATCCGGAACGCGTCCGTCTCGAGGAGATCGTCAATGCGTTTGATTACGCTGACACAGCACCTGATCGCGCGACATTCCGCGTCTATCAAGATGGTGCACAGTCGCCTTTTGGTGCGGGTTACAACTTGCTGCGCATTGGCGTTAAGGGTCGTCGCCTCGGACGCGAAGAGCAGCGTCCAGCCATGTTGACCTTTGTAATTGATGTTTCGGGTTCTATGTCCCAGCGTGACCGTATTGGTTTTGCGCGGCAGGCGCTCTTTTCACTTCTAGAGCACGTGGGATCAGGTGACCGCATTCAAATCATTGCCTACAGTGACCACGCCCAGTTCGTACTGCCCCCTTCGCCCGCTTCTGAAAAAGCCAGCATTATGGCAGCCTTTGATCGATTGCAGTGTAATGGCTCGACCAACCTTGAAGAGGGATTACGACGTGCTTATGAACAAGCTGGACAGGCTTTCATTCCTGGAGCCGAGAATCGCGTCATCTTGATTTCGGATGGCGTAGCCAATCTTGGTGCAGACAGTGCACAGGAGATTCTGACTAAGGTTGCCGCAAACCGCAAGCAGGGGATCACGTGCTCGGTCTTTGGTGTTGGCTCCGGCACGTACAACGACAAGATGCTGCAAGAGCTCGCAAACAAGGGCGATGGCGTTTATCGCTTCCTCGATTCAGCAGAGGAAGTAAAAACCGCATTTGTTGACGATCTAGCTGCAACGCTCAACTTCATTGCCAAGGACGCCAAGATCCAGGTTGAATGGAATCCAAAGACAGTGAAGCGTTATCGTCAGATGGGGTATGAGAAGCGCAAGCTGACCAAAGAGCAGTTCCGTGACGATACTGTGGACGCTGGGGAAGTCGGTTCCGGCCAATCCGTGACCGCGCTTTACGAGTTGGAACTGATGCCGGATGTCACTCCGGAGTCCTTGCTCGGAACCGTGCGTATTCGCTATCAACGGACCGACAATGGGAAAGTCGAAGAAATCGAGTCAGCCTTGGTTGCAGCGACAGTCCTTCGTTCGGCGCATCAGGCCAATGTCCATTTTAAGGTGGCCGCCTCTGCAGCCCAGTTTGCTGAATTGCTGCGTGGAAGTCCGCATGCGCGAAACGGTAACTTGGATACGGTCGCTGATTATCTGCGGCCTGCAGTACTCGAACGCTCCCTTGACACACGCATAAAAGAGTTGCTGGAGCTGGTCACAACCGCCGCTTCGCTGACGAAGTAGCAGTCAAGTGTCATTTATCTCTCCCCGTAAATCTGGTCAATAAGGTCAACAAAGTCAATCCGGTCAAGAAAAGAATACACCCATGAATACTAAAAACCCCGTAAGAACTTCCCCGCTCCCTCTTCTTCCCGTCGCACTGGTAACCCTATTTGTATCACTCTCAGCCTGTTTCGCGCAGGATCTTTCAGCGCAATGGAAGCAAGTCGATGAGGCGGACAATAAGGATCAGCCAAAGACGGCTATCACACTACTGGTACAGATTTATCAGACAGCCGTCCAAGGTGAAAAATGGGATGATGCCCTGTTCGCTTCTGCACGGAAGGCTATTTTGCAAGGGCGCATTGAAGAGGGTGAACAAGCGTATGGGGCTTTATTACGTCTTGAAGAGGCACGCAAGTCCGCTTCTCCCAAAATGCAGCCCTTTCTGGATGCCCTGATTGCAGAATGGTTCGTGAAGTATTTTCTAGATAACCGTTGGATGTTTGCGCAACGCACGCAAATAGCCGGCAGTGAAGAGGGAAAAGATATTGGCAAGTGGAGTCTTCCGCGCATTGTGAAGGAAGTCGGAGATCGCTTTGATCGCGTGCTCACGACACCTCAACGATTCTTTGCCTATCCTATCAAAGATTTCAGCCGATGCTTTACGCCGGGCAATGTGGATGATGAATACCGTCCGACGATCTATGATCTTCTGGCCCATCGAGCCATTGATTTTTACAGTTCAGCTGAGCAGGGGCTTCTGGAAAATGATCCCGACTTTATTGTCACCACCGATATGCCGCTCTTTGCTCAGCCAGAGCTGTTTATGAAATGGGCCGAGAAAGAATTCTCGCTCAAGGATTCGGGAATTAAGAAAGCGCTCTTCATCACAGCACAGCGTATGCGTGTGAACCAAGTCGCGGGTAGAACCATTGCCTTTGCCGATGCGGACTTCAATCGTATTCAGCTTGTGAATCATCTCTTCGGCGCAGTCGGCGTGGATACGGATGGCGCGTATGACAAGGCACTAGAAGCATTTGTTTTATACTGGAATGATAATGAAGTGTGCACACGGGCGATTGCTGCGCAAGCGGATCGGTTGCTTGCGCAGAAGAAATATGTTGAGGCTAAAAAACGTGCGGAAGAAGGAATGAAGCAATTCCCGAAATCCGTTGGCGCACAGGAATGCAGTGCTGTCATTGTGCGCGTGCTCCAGCCATCCTTACAAATTCAAACACCCAATGTTTGGGCAAAAACGAAGCCAGAGGTGCGGCCCTACGGTCAACTCGAAATCACTTGCCGCAATGTGACACAGGTCCGTTTCCGACTCTTTTCAATGAACTATGAAAACGAGGAAGAGCGCAATCTGTGGGACATTGACAAGATTCTCAAACGCCCAATGCTGAAGGAGTGGACAGTTGATATTGTCTCTGAAAAATACCAGGAAGTAATTAAGAAACAGGATATTATCGAAGCCACCCAGAATGGCATGTATGCCCTTGTCGCAACTGCGAAAGAAAAAGTACATTATGTAACGTCGGTACAGGTGAGCGATTTGTCTGTTGAACGCATGAATAGGGGACACTATGATGTGCGCGTTTGTAACAATGAGAGTGGTGTTCCCGTGGCGAATGCCCAGATCACCGCAAAGGTCAAAAATAATCAGAAGAAGGAGATGGATGTCCGAAATTACACAACAGATTCACTCGGACGTGCCGTGCTTGAGAAACTCCCAAATGGCGAGGCAACACTCTATCTCAAGGCAGGTGATGATACGTTTATCGACACAATTGGTTGGTCATGGGGAAATGAAGGTCAACCCGAGATTAAAGATGACAACCGTGTGATGTTGCTGACGGATCGTTCCATCTATCGTCCAGGACAGACTGTTAATTACAAAGGCATCTACTACGTAGTGAATCAAGCCACTGGCAAATATGAGATCCGCCCGCAGGCGCACTATACAATCCGTTTCATGGACCCAAACAGTCAAGAGATAGCTTCGCGCAAGGAAAAGGCCAATGCCTTTGGTTCATTTAGCGGTTCATTCGTGATTCCCAAAGATAAAGGCACGGGACACATGACCTTGCAGATGGATCACGGGAGCGTTTCTTTCCAAGTAGAGGAATACAAGCGCCCGAAGTTCGAAGTGACTTTTGATCCGATCAAAGACGAGTTTAAACTGAATGCAGATGTTACATTGAATGGCCGTGCTTCAACCTATTCTGGTCTTCCTCTTTCGCGTGCAAAAGTTAAATGGCGTGTGGAGCGTTTAGCGCGCTATCCTTGGTGGTGCTGGTGGCGCGTTACACAACCCAAGGTCCTTGAGACTGGCACAGCAGAGACTGGCGACGATGGAACCTTCAAGACGACCTTCCTGGCTAAGCCGGAACTGGATGCCAAACCAGATGAATCGCCAAGATTCACCTACAGTGTCACCGCCGAGGTGATTGATTCAACAGGCGAAACGCGCGCTGGATCACAATCATTGACCCTTGGATTCACGGCACTAAGCGTTGTCCTGCAGATCCCCGAGTGGCTTAAGGCGAATGAAAAACAGGATATTACGGTCTTAATTAATACGTTGAATGGCGCACCTGTTGCTGAAACAAAAGGAGAGATCCATATTGTGCCGCTGAAACAGCCAGAGCGACTGATCCCTTATGAAGAACCACGTGCTTACAATCACTACTGGACCTACCCCGCTGACTCATCCAAAAAGCCAAAATCCGAACAGCCAATTGACTGGGAGGCCAATGGCCTCACTCTGGAAGAGTCCTTCACGACAGGCGACACAGGAAACGCAAAAATACTGTTCACACTGAAGCCAGGCATTTATCGGGTTGAAGTCACGGTGAAAGATAAATTTGGTAATCCTGCAACTGACAAGGCTGTGATTCAGGTTTTTAATCCTATGGATGGCACTTATCCTGTTAAGGTTCCAGGCAAACTTTTCATTGAACGACAACAGATGGAAGTCGGCGACACCTTTCGTGCTCTCTGGGGAAGCGGATATCCGACGGCTTATGGCGAAATCGAAATCTGGCGTGATAACAAGCTGCTCAAACGATTCCAATCGGAACCGGGCAAAACACAGATGTTGATGGAATATCCTGTGACGGAAAATCTGCGC
Source organism: bacterium (assembly GCA_037133395.1). Taxonomy (GTDB): domain Bacteria; phylum Verrucomicrobiota; class Kiritimatiellia; order RFP12; family UBA1067; genus CAIZQW01. Next base: position 6,877 of record JBAXOG010000053.1, read on the forward strand.
GGCGGCTTTACCGTGCGTTATTCAATGATCCGTGAGAACACGTTCTATCAGGAAAGTCGCATGATCAATGTGCCGTGGAGCAACAAAGCATTCACGTTAAACTGGACACACATAAACTCAAAGATCGAACCGGGTATCAAAGAGCAGTGGACTCTCAGTGTCAAGAATCCTGATGGGACACCTGCAAATGCGGAACTGGTCGCCTCCATGTTCGATGCTTCACTGGATGCGTTTTTGATGCACAATTGGAATATGGGTTTTGGCCTACGCGGCGAATCCACCTATTTTTATAACCTTCAATTTTCCAATATTGCAGCCACCATGCAACCCCGCACGCATTTTCAGCATCAGGGGGGATTTGTTGCACAATATCGCCATTGGTCGTATACGTTACTTCAAAATCACCGTTTTAGGAGTTATGCCTTTGCTGGAACGCCAAGGGATAGTCGTAGACGTGCGATGCCCATGATGGCGATGGAGACTGAATCGAGTATAATGATGGATGCTGCGCCTGCTCCAGCAGCGGCAATGGCAATGCCTGCTTTGGCTAAAACAGAAAGAAAATCCATAGACAAGGGGGATGCCGATGGAGTTAATAAGAGGCAAGGAATGAGTGCAGGAGAAGGGGGTGTGAAAAAATCTGATGACGCCCCCATGGTCAGAAAGAATCTAAATGAAACCGCCTTCTTCTTGCCACTGCTCAAAACTGAAGCCGACGGTACAATCTCTTTATCCTTCTCGGCACCAGAAGCATTGACCGGGTGGCGCGTGATGGCGTTTGCGCACGATCACAAGTTGAACAGCGGCTATATTGAAGCCAAGGTCGTGACGCAAAAGAAACTGATGGTCGAGCCCTCCATGCCACGCTTCCTGCGCGAGGGCGACGAAATTGAATTGTCCGTCAAGGTCACCAATACCTCAGATGCTAAACAAAAAGGAAAAGTTTCTCTGAAGTTCAGCGAGAAATTGAAAGAGCTTGGCGAGCAGAAGTTTGCGCTTGATGCAGGTAAATCTGTCTCAGTGAAGTGGGTCGTGAAGGTTCCGGACTCAGCAGCCGGCATCACCAAGTATACGGTCCTCGCTAAGGCTGAGAATTACGGGGATGGCGAAGAAGGCTATCTGCCCATTCTCTCAAAGCGGGTACAGGTGATTGAATCACTGGCCTTCAGTGTGAAGCCTCGTCAGGAGAAGAAGCTAACGTTTAAGCGTTTGGCAAATATTTCAGATACAGCGGAGCATCTTGCTCTTACGCTGGAGGTGACCCCCAATGCGACCTGGTCCGCGATTATGGCGTTGCCGTATCTGATGGAATATCCGTATGAATGTGCTGAGCAAGTCTTCCATCGCTATTATGCGAATGCACTGGCGCGATATATTGTGAAAGAGAACCCAGTCATTGAGAATGTCTTTAAACAATGGAAGGCGGAAACATTGGATAGTCCATTGCAAAAGAATCAGGATCTCAAATCGCTCATGATTGAAGAGACACCGTGGTTTGCAACAGCGCTGAAGGAAAAAGAACAACGAAACAATATCGCCATTCTCTTCGACAAAGTGCGCTTAGAGAGCGAAATAAAATCGGCATTGAATAAGCTCCGTGAAAAACGGAACTTGGACGGCTGTTGGAGTTGGTTCCCAGGCGGACCGCGCAATGAGTATATTACGACTTTGATTTTGAGAGGTTTTGGAAGGCTGCGGGCCATAGGTGTCCCAGTTGACACGGAAATGGTCTTAAAGGCTCTTCCCGTTCTTGACAGTGAAATGAAGAAGAGTATCGATTACAGAATCAAGGAGAAGCATCTGTACTTTAGCTGCAGCGATGCCAGTTATCTTTATATGCGAAGTTTCTTCATCAAAGATTCTAAAGTTGACAAGGCAATCGTCGATACGCTGATCAAGTGGGCGAAGACAGATTATCTGTGGACAAAACTTTCACGCTATTCACGCGCACAGACCGCGATTGCACTTAACCGCTTTGGCGAAGGTGAGACAGCTCAACTGATCATGAAGTCGGTACGCGAAAACGCCGTTGAAGACGAAGAGATGGGCATGAGTTGGAGGATGGCACGCTCCTGGTGGTGGTATGACGCACCGTTGGAGACGCAGGCACTCACGATTGAGGCCTTCAAGGAAGTCACCCAGGAGCAAAATGCTGTGGATGCCTGTGCCTTGTGGCTGCTGCAGCAAAAGCGCACCTCTCGTTGGACAACCACGACCTCGACGGCAGATGCGATATATGCTCTGATACTCGGCAATAATACCGCACTAACACCGACTGCTGAAGTGGATGTTAAGCTTGGCGGCGTACTGATCAAGCCAGATATTGCTGAAGCCGGTAGCGGATACTTCTCGAAGCGTTATCAACCGACAGAAATCAAGCCTTCGATGGCGAAGATTGAAGTGAAGAATCCGAATAATGCCATTACCTTCGGGGCTCTGCATTGGCAGTATTTAGAGGACATCGACAAGATGACCAAGAGCGAAGACAAGATGCCCATCGTGATTGACCGTAAGCTGTTTGTGAAGGAATACACGACAAAGGGCCCAGTGCTTAAGCCGGCAAAGACGGTCAAGGTCGGTGACACGATTGTGACGCGCATCGAGTTGCATGTCGAGCGCGAGATGGAGTTTGTGCACATGAAGGACACCCGTGCGGCAAGTATTGAACCGGTTGATGTGCTATCCACATACCGGTGGCAAGATGGAACCGGATACTTCCAAAGCACGCGTGATACAGCAACGCACTTTTTCTTTGACCGGTTGAATCGCGGGACCTACATCTTTGAATATGAATGCCGCGTCTTCCAGAATGGCAAGTGTAAAGCGGGTATGACCGAGATTCAATGCATGTACGCACCTGAGTTCAATGCGCACTCCGCTGGCATGATACTGGAGTCGAAGTAGGAGGGTAAAAGAGTTCCCGTGTTCGTATAACTATTGAAACGCGTTGAGAAAGTTCTAAACGTATGAAAGGAAAACATAACATGAAAAAACTCATGATGCTGGTGGTGGGTGTGTGGGCTGGATTTTGTGGTATGGCCCAAGAGATTGGACCGCTCTCGTTAGAGGGCAAGATTGTGGGTGAATATCTCACCATGGAGATGATCTTTTCGGTAAAAGACCTAAAGGCAGATATACCGTTGGATGTTCTCAGCGGGGATTTAGCGCTATTAGAGGAGAAGTTGCCGAAGGGTGTCACCATCGAAGTTGAAGGAAACAGTTACAAGTTATGTTATAAAGGTGGATTTTGGCAGAAGAAACTAAGTGGTGACGTACGCTTACGCTTTGCCCCTAATCAGCGCGCTGAAGGAGAAAAGCAGAGTGTGAGCTTCAATGTGCCGGTCGTACCGACGCGAAAGATAGCTATGACCTGCGACCGTCCCGGGCTAGCCGTTGAACTGGTTAATGCACATGACATTCTGCGCGATAAGGACACGAAAGGAAATGACCGCGCATCAGGAATCCTCGGATTTTCCCCGGAAGTTAAGTTATCTTGGAAGACGGCTGTGCGCAAATTAGACTCTGAATTGATAGCCACATGCGATGCCTTATCATCGGTTACTGTTGTCCCAGGAACCATGCGCCTTAAAACAATTTTGACTTATCGTATCGCCCAAGGTGAATTGACGAGCATGGTTGTGGATGTTCCCAACATGAATGTGATTCAAGTAAAGGGGCTAGATTTGCGTGACTGGTCTGTCGATAAAACCAATCCTGCGAAACCACAGTTGCGTATCGCGCTCGGGAGACCGCAGCGCGAGACCTATCGTTTAGAGATTGAAAGTGAACGTTCCATCCCAGCTTTCCCGTGTGAGTTTACAGTTGATTCACTGAATCCCCAAGGAGTGATTCGTTCAGCGGGCATGTTACTGGTGGGCACAGATAGTGCTGTACGCATCCAGGTCGCCACCATGAATGGCTTGACTCAGACTGATCCTGTTGCTTTCCCGCTTCAGACATTTGGTGCAGTACCTAGGCGGAGCGTCTACACCTATCAATATGCGGCTGTTCCTTATTCAGTATCGTTGAAGGCAGATGACATTGTAACGTCCATGACAGCAGAGACGGGTGTTCTGTGTAAAATGGAAGAGGGAATTTTAACCGTTGAGGACAATGTGCAATTGGATGTGCGGGATGCTCCAGCACGCGAGGTCAGACTATTAACGGATGCTGATGCGTCGTGGACGGTATCTGCTGTTAGCGGTCCGTGTGTCGCGGAAAGCGATGTAGACGTGCGGGCTTCTGGTCGTGGACGGGAAATTGTCATCCCCTTCCGGCAGCCTGTTGAGGGGATGACGGTGATCACCATCCGTCTAGAAAAAACGCTTGGCGCAGGTAGTACGGGTTTTACAGTGCCGTCCTTGAACCTTCCGGATGCCCGTTCCCAGCGTGGATACGTCGTGGCTGCTGCGACGCGCGGAATCAGGCTCACAGCAAAAACTGCGGTAGGCATGACGGAAGTCCATACAGCCTCGACGCCCATACGTACGGAAGGCGTACAGGTCGCCTATCGCTTCCGGGAAGCAGGCTGGAAGCTTGACTTGAATATTGAACGCGCAAAGTCTTCGTTGCACGCAGAGCTCTTCCATTTGATCTCTTTGGGTGAAGGGGTCGTCTATGTTTCGACGGCAGTGACCTGCCATATCAGTGGGGCACCTGTTCAAAAACTGATGTTCCGTATACCTGAGCATATTACGCTTTTCGATGTGACGGGTGCGAATATTGATACGTGGACGCGGGAGAAGGATGTCTGTACAGTTAAGTTGATGAACCGTGTCATCGGGGATTATACGCTGCTCATTACGTATGACCGTCCCTTGAATTATAAGGGTGGCGACCTTCAGATCGGCGAGATTGAAATGATTGACACGGAGAGCGAGATGGGCTATCTCGCGATCGCAACGGCGGCAAGTTTGAAACTAGAAGAGACCAAAGAGATGCCACAGACCCTCATTCATATTGGCCGCGAAGAGATCCCGGCTGGTTATGCCGCCACGGTTACCGCACCCGTGATTGGCGCTTACAAATACGTACGGCGTCCACATGCGGCCACCTTGAAAGTGACACCGTATGCGACAGAAGGGCTCATTGGTCAAGTGGCCGATTACTTGACGCTGACTACTAAGATCGCACGTGACTGTGAAAGTGTAACAAAGGCGGTTTATTCGATTAAAAATGCTGTACGCCAATATCTCTCCCTTAAGCTTCCGGTGGGGTGCGTTTTGTGGTCCGTACGACAGATCAATGATAATGACGTCAGCAACCCCCAAGACCTCTCTGCTCAACAAGCGGAGGGCGTCTTGCTCGTTCCCGTAGAGCGTCCACGCGATCCCAATCATGCCGTAACGATTGAAATTATATATGCGAACGTGGGCATCAAGGGAACACGCACCACCACATTAACGGCTCCCGTATTAACGGATGCCCCAGTGACCTTTGCAAGTTGGGAAATTCAGGCAGACACGAAAGTTAGCATCAGTCGTGCTGATGGCAACATGACACCCGAAGTTTCTACCGTCCAATCAAAATGGCCTGTGCATAATCCATGGGCGGCGCGTACGCAACGTTTTTATCGCACGGCAAACCTGGCACATGAAACACCGCTGCAGGTAACGGTCACTATCGTCCCTGCATGGTTGGGCGGAGGATCGCTCTGGGTGCTGAGTGGCGGAATGATTGCGGGGTTGATTTCATTGTTCATTTTTGCAGTGAGACGCAAAATAATGTGGCTTGCTCTCGCGTTGACCTGCTTGGGCATGGCCATTGCACAGACGAAATGGGGGCTCCCTGTTGCAACGGTTCTGTTTGTTGTTTTCGTCCCCGTCTTTCTGATGAGCGGTTGTGTGCGCCTGATCATTCGCTGGGTGCGTTGCGCAAAAATGCGTAAACAAGCGACCAATAATACGCAACCGTTCCCGTGTGAGGCCTTTGAAATGCCATTACCCTTAGAAGAAGAGAAAACGGCGGAAATCCGGATCCCTAAAGTACAAGAAAGAGTGAATACTGGAAACGAGACAAAAAAAGGATTTGTTCGCATTGGGCTTATGATGTTCATTGCACTTGTTGCGATTGCGGGGTTGACACTGACAGCCGAAGAGAAAAAAGTTGCGGCATCAGCGGTGATAGCAGCGGCAGTTCCAAAGACAGAAGCCTTGTTTGCAAACGGTGTTGACGGCATTAATGTGTTGCTAGAGAAAACATCGGTCGTGGTTGCGCCGCGCACATTGACAGGTGAATATGTATCCACTGTTAAACGTGTCATCGCGTTCACTGCTAAATCAACGGGGGATTATCGTTTGTTGCTGGCTAATGATGTCAATCAACTAGCTCTTTTAACGTTCAAGGATCATGCGCAGGCAAAAATTACGGTCGATGAACAAGGTGTCGTGCTGACGATCAAAAAATCTGGAAAATACTCGTTTGAAATGGAGACCTGTGAAACCATTCATGAGAATGAAAATGGCTCAACATTCTTCTCGTGGGGAAGCTACGGGAGTGTAAAGAGTTCGGTTGAAGTTATTCTCCCATCCGCAGAATTAGCGGTTACTGGCAAAGCAATTATGCACTGTTTAAGTGTCCCGGCGAACAACAAGACAACGGTGACCGGCTTATTGACAACGGGCACGCGCCGGTTCGGCGTCACATTCAGTCCGCGTGTGCGTGATTCGCGTAAGGAGGCAACGGTCATTTATTGCGATGTGTCGACACTTGCCTTCTTACGTTCAGGCGTTATCGATATTTCTGCTAGCGCAAACTACACTGTGGCACAGGGTGAAGCGCGTGAATTACATCTTAAGATTCCTGTTGGAATGGGTGTGACCTCTGTTTCCGCAGCCGGTATCGCAACCTGGAGTCTTGATTCGGCTACCCGCATGCTCGTCATCATCTTTGAAAAACCACAGACCGGAATCTTCACCGTTGCACTTGGTTTGCAGAGCGCGAGCGGAGGCTTGCCTTATGCAGTTACGCTGGGTGCCCCCTCTGCTGAATGTGTTCAACGACAACGTGGTTTCTTGGCATTGGCTGCTGCTGAAGCCGTCTTGATGAAGATCGAGAAAGATCAAGGAGTGAACGCGATTAACGTGGCAGACTATCCCATAGCCTCCGTCCAACTGCAACCAAACAAAGAAGAGCCCATTCGCCGGGCGTATCGCTATGATGATGCAACAAAAGTCGCAGTTACTTTCCGTGCGGAAGCAGTACAATCTGAAATCCGCGTACAGGAAACAGGTGCCTTCAGTATCGCCGACGAACGATCCGTACTGAGTACACGTCTGGATGTCACGATTGCCAAGTCTGGACTTTTCTCGCTTAAACTGGATCCGCCCACAGGATACGAAATTGAAACGCTGACAGGCAGTGGTGTTAGTCACTGGGACGATACCCGCAAGACAGGCGGCGGAGTCGAGGTCTTCTTTAAAACACGTTTGCTGGGCGCATCCTCTATCAACATGGTGTTGGCACGTCAACAAAAGGGTATTGAAGATAAAATTATTGTTCCTCGTGTTTCGATTATAAATGCATTACGTCACACAGGGCGTTTGGCGGTAACTGCTGAGCGAGGTGTTAGGCTGGTTCCTGACGCACAGCAAGGTGTCACGCTGGTCCGAGATGAGACGTTGCGGAGCCAGACGGGCGCGGTGGTTTTTGATATTCTCCGCCCAGGTTGGCAGATGGAACTTAAGACGCAGGTTTTATTGCCGATACTAAAGCCAGAACTCCTTCATCGTGTTGATTTGGTTGAAGGCATGTTGCAACATCGCATTTATGCCCGCTACAAAATTGAAAATGCGGGTGTGAAGTTCTTCCGCGTGTTAGTGCCTATCACGGATGCAACACTCACGGTTTCTGGACGCAATATCGCCCGTGTCTATCCAGAAGGTGCAACTGGGAAGGTTGAGACTGCGGACGCACAACGGGTAACCTCTGGAAAAGTATGGGTGATTGAACTGCATGGCAAAGTCGAAGACACGTACGCGTTCACAGCACTTTATCAGGAGCCCTATGATCCGGCTGCAGGCGGGGTGAAGGTTCGTCCATTTGGCACCCCTTGCAGTGCGCGTCAGACCGCATGGTTGGCGATTACAGGCGGTGGTCGTGTGCAGGTTGAACCTCGCGGCGAGGTGGTAGGGTTACGCGTCGAAGATGCGCGCAGTCTTCCTGAATACTTTGGGGCAGGGGATCTGTCCGGCGCAATCCGTTGTTATCGCGTATTACAGTCTGACTACTCACTGGACTTATCCGTCATCCGCCATGAAACAGCAAAAGTGCTGCCTGCCGGAGTCGAAAGCGCACGCTTCACAACCGTGCTTTCCGCCAGCGGTAAGATGCTGACGCAGGTCTCTGTGCAGTTGCGCACGGGCCGTCTGCGGTTCCTCAAAATCGGAATGCCAACAACCAGCGAACTGTGGGCTGCACAAGTCAATGGCACGGAAGTCGCGATTGCACGTGACAGTGATAATAACTTGAATATTCCACTTGAATTACTGGCCTCAGAAAAAAAGACATCCATTGACCTCGTATATGCGGATAGTCTCAAGGGAACTGTACATGGTACGATGACTATTCCTGCAATACGCTTTCCGGAATTACCCTTGCAGAATATCCAATGGACAATTTTTGTGCCCCCGGGATTGAAGTATCGACTGGCCAATCAGGACTTTGATGAGCTGGACGGGAAGGATAGCCTGGAGGGAGGTGGATTCGTAAAGAGCTTTGGACGTTCTGAATATCTGGCAAGCAATGCACTGCAAGGATCTAGAAATCTTAAAGAGGCGAAAGGCAAGTTGGGATCGATTGGTGCCTTATTGGAAAAGGGCGACCGTATTCAGGCGCAGAAAGCCTTGCAACAAGCAGTCAATCTGTCGCAGGCTGAGCAAACCTTGAACGAAGATGCTCGCGTGCAATTTCGTAATGTGGTCCGGGAGCAAGTAAAGATCGGACTGGTCAATCGCCGTGAAGCGCTTCGTATTGACAACAATATCTATGATGAACGCGCGCCGCAAACCCAAGCAGGCTATAACGAGGGCAACTTTAGTCGCGCATTTGCTACTCAAGTGGATGAGCAACTTTCGGTTCAAGACCGTGACTCCTTGGATCGTGTTGCGACAAAGATTGTCGAACAGCAAGCAGCAGCAGCAGGGCAGGGGGCAGCCATCAATATCGCCATGCCCGAGCATGGTCGTCTGCTGCGCTTTGCACGCGCCTTGCAGAACGAATGTGGTGGCAAGATTGAACTCTCGCTCAAGATCTCATCGGATTACTCCACGGCAACATGCTTGACCTGGTGGCCGGTCATTCCCCTCTTCCTCGGTCTCTGGTTGTTGCTTCGTATCGCCTTAGGTCCACAGCGGAAGGCATAGAGGAGCGGCTAGTAGGCAGTCAGCATGTCCTTGACTTGCTTGGTGCCCCAGATGCTGACTTCATCGATAACGCAGTTCTGGGGAACATCAATGCAGTGCACGAGTGTTCGCGCAAAGTCTTCTGCTGTGGGATAGCCTTCCATCCAACTGTCGTCAATTTTTGCATTGGTACAAAAATTCGTACGCGCCGCACCGGGAATAAAGCAGGTTGCCTTGCCACCCCATGTTTCCATTTCCTTATGCAGGCAACGGGTGTATCCGACCATACCTGCCTTCGCCGCCGTATAAATAGCCCATGATGGCCAAGCAAAATGCGCACATCCGCTTGAGACATTAATAATGTGCCCAGACCCAGACTTGCGCATTTCAGGGATGACGGCGCGAGCCCCCTTCATAATGGAGGTCAAGTTTGTATCTAAGATGGTCTGGTATTCGTCATCGGTCATGACATCCACATTCGCGATCTTAACCCCGCATCCATGATTACAAACCAGGACATCGATCCTGCCAAAGGCTTTAACAGTTTGTTTGACGACTTTTGTCCAGTCCTTGGTGACGGTTGCATCTGCAGCAATGGCAAGCCACGTTTTTGGATTCAATTTTTTTCCAACCGCCTGCAAGGTCTTAAGCTTACGTCCAGTCAGAACAAGTCTTGCTCCCATTTCGTTCAGCATGTAGGCTGCAGCCTCGCCAAAACCTGACGATGCGCCAGTAATGATAATCACTTTTCCTTCAATGTAATGTTTCACGTGTGCCTCCTTATTACGCTGTTTATAAATAAATTGCTTTCATTTTACCGCTGACTGAATAAAAAGGCAATAGACAAAGGGGAAGTTTTTTGGCATACTTCATCATTCAAATGGAACTTATAATAAGCGCCAACAAATAAAAGAACTAGGGTAACATAAGAAAGGTAGAATTACATGTCTGTTAAAACAATGATCTTCATCGATGGGAGCTGGCTTTATCATAGTCGGCAGGCGCTCTTCGAATCCTTAGGAGAAGAGAGCGGTTTTGAAATCGATTATAAGCGTATCCCGGATATTATCGCGCATCAGATTGCGAACGTCTTGGATTCTGAAGTGGATGTCGTTAGAACAAACTATTTTGGAACGATACCTGTTAATAAGCAGGGCTATAATCCGTTGAAGCAAAAAGCGTTCTATGAATTTCTCTCCATGCAGTGCGCGTATGACACGGAAATATTGGAAATTGATTTTCGCCGTGAACCTGAAGCGCATCCGGATGATAAATGGGTGAATGTGTCGTTGGCAGCAGCCATGGTTCATTTTGCCTCAATGCCAGGTGCGTATGATATGGCTGTTTTGGTTGCTGGCGAAGCGGACTACATTCCGCTCTTACGCCGTGTCCGAGCCATGGGTAAACGTGTGCAGATTGTCTCCATGAATAATATTGACGGGAAGAATCTCTGTAGTGCATCGTTGCTGACCACACCCGGGATTCAGGATATGCCCCCCATTTTCTTGGATGAACATTCGCAAGAAATTCGCTTGGTTCGTGAAGAGCAAAGCCGTCCCTGCAAAAACTGCGGACGCGCAGAAGTGACTACATGGGCAGGACCTGAGTTCTTTTGCTCCAACTGCCGGACTGAACATCGTAAACAGGTTCGCACCTGTGACACATGTGGCAAAGAAGAAGAAACGACATGGGATAAGCCGTTCTTCTATTGTACGGATTGCCGGAGCAAACATCGGGGCGCACCTGAAAAAGCAGAGTAATGTGTATTGGGGCGGACTTCGTAGTCCGCCCTTAACTTTATCGACAACATGAGCATGAAAGCCATTCGATTTCTGCCATCACAAGCCTCTGTTCAAATTGAAGAAGGGGCAACAATCTGGGATGCGGCACGACAGGCCGGACTACTTCTTGAGACGCCGTGTAACGGTGCAGGAACGTGTGGAAAATGTCGCGTACGTGTCGTGTCGGGCGAGACAGAGGCGCGACCTTCTGAACATCGGCTGTCCCGTGTTGAACTTGAAAACGGATGGCGATTGGCATGTGAGACGGTTGTTACCGATTCGCTGGAAGTTGAAATTTTTCCACAGTCACAAACAAAGGCATCGCATGTCATATTGACGGATGGCGATTCTTTTGAAGTTGAACGTGACGAATACGCATCGGGTATATATGGCGTGGCGTTCGACCTGGGAACAACAACAGTGGCTGGCTCTTTGTATGATTTAAGTACGGGGCAAGAATGTGCCGTACGAGCCACCCTGAATCGACAGACAGTGTATGGGGATGACGTGATCAGTCGTATTGGTGCTGTTAGAGCACAGTTCAACAACCTTGTTCAGTTGCAACGACTCGCTGTCGAGACGTTCAATGAAGTGATTGAGGCCTTATGTGCAGCGACAGGGCGATCGCCCACGGATATCCGTCGTGTAACCGTTGCTGGGAATACGACGATGCAACAACTCTTGCTTGCGATTGATCCATCCCCGCTGGGAGAAAAACCCTTTACCCCTGCATTTTTTGATGCGCAGATTGTTGTAGCCAATACGCTCGGCCTTAATACACATCCGGATGCACCGGTCATTGTTTTTCCGCAGATTGGCGGGTTTGTTGGAGGGGATACCGTTGCAGGATTGTTGGCGGCAAATGCAGATACCTTTGATAAACCAACGCTTCTCGTAGATATCGGGACAAACGGTGAAATAGCCTTATTCAACAAAGGTGCGATTCTTACCGCGTCAACGGCGGCAGGACCTGCGTTTGAGGGGGCGCGTATTCGTCAAGGCATGAGGGCCGTGACGGGTGCGATCGATCAAGTCTGGATTGCGCAAGATGACTTATCTTGTCATGTCATTGGTGGACATTCACCCAAGGGGCTTTGTGGATCCGCGTTGATCGATGTGATCGCGTTATTACTCCAAGTTGGACTTCTGAACGAAACGGGACTGCTTGAGGTCGTGGAAGCAAATGTTACCCCTCTCTCGGATCAACTGAAATCCCGACTTATTGAAACCGAACAGGGCACCTGTTTTGTTTTGGCGTTTAAGCCGGATGGATCGCCGTTAGTCGTGTTGACACAACAAGATGTTCGCGAACTTCAACTGGCCTCAGGTGCACTTCGTTCGGGGATCGATACGTTGTTAAAGAAAGCAGGATTAACAACAATGGATTTGGATGCTATTCTGCTGGCAGGCGGTTTTGGCAACTACATTCGATGTGCCCATGCAATCGCGATTGGCTTGTTGCCGTTGATCCCAATTGAACGTATTCGTTTTGTTGGTAACGCCTCTTTGACGGGTGCCAAACGAGTCTTGCTTTCAAAGACAGAGCAGGTTCGTGCACAAGGTATTCAGAAACGTGCTGAACATGTGGAACTCGCTTCAGAGCCTGGCTTCACCAATGCCTTCATGGATGCAATGATGCTTGGTGCGCGCTCATAGTCTGCTCATAAGAGCCTTTTTTTCTCCACGAAACACACTAAAGACACGAAAACTTTTCCCTTTGATATTGAATATTCATTATTATCGGCTCAGGGGCAGTTGCTGGAGGATCTTGATGATACCGACGATTTTCTCTTCAGCATTCCGTCCTTTCAGAAGTGGGATGTGATTGTTGAATGTTATTGGATTGCGTGATATGGAAGGATAAATATATACTTTCCCTTCATGTGTTTCAATGCGTCCAATGTGTCGTTCCGCTGCGTGTATCCGCAACTCAGTAATGCGCAATAAGCGCAGAATTGGTTTTGTGGGTTTGCCATAGCGGTCGGTCAATTCGATCTTTAATGCTTCTACTTCCTGTGGCAAGACAGCCTCGGCTAGGCGGCGATGGATAATCATACGATGCCCCTCATCCTCAACATAGTGATAGGGAATGCAGGCAGAGCGTTCCACATCAATCGTGCCCGGCGAGTAATCAAGGAAGTCGAGAGCAAGGTCAACGTCAACCAGCAGGGGGGGCAGTTCACCCTTCATGCGTGCAATGGTGCGTCTCAGCAATTGACAATATAAACCAAAGCCAATGGCTGCAATATGTCCACTCTGCGTTGCGCCTAACAAGTTGCCCGCGCCACGTATTTCAAGGTCCCGCAACGCCAGATTAAAGCCCGCACCGAGTCCGCTGTGCTTCTGCAGTGCAGCAATCCGTTGACGTGCATCTTCATCAATGTGGCCATATTCAGGTAAAAGCAACCATGCAAATCCCTTTTGTGAGGAACGTCCGACACGTCCGCGAAGCTGGTACAAATCCGCAATACCGAAACGGTCTGCTCGATGCACAAGAATTGTGTTGGCACGTGGAATGTCGAGTCCGCTTTCAACCAGGGTCGTGCAGAGCAGGACATCAATCTCCCCCGCTTCGAATTCATGCATGACTTCAGCAAGTTCACCCGCGGGCATCTGGCCATGTGCAATGGCAATGCGCGCTTCTGGAACAAGGGTCGTCAGTCGCCTCATCATTAATCCAATGCTCATGACGCGGTTATACAAAAAGTAAACTTGACCATCACGATGGAGCTCTTGTTTGATAGCTGTCTGGATCACGGTATCTGTATCACGTGCGACCTTGGTTTCGACAGCGAGTCGTTCGCGAGGAGGAGTCTGAAGGAGACTCAAATCGCGTGCGCCCGTCATGCTCATATAAAGGGTACGTGGAATCGGCGTAGCTGAGAGCGTCAGCACATCAACGATCTGTCGGATCTGTTTCAGCCGTTCTTTATGCGCTACACCAAAGCGTTGCTCTTCATCAATGACGAGCAACCCTAAGTTTTTGAATGATACACCATTGCCTAATAGTGAATGCGTGCCGATTAAAATATCCACCTTTCCTTCTGCTGCCTCTGCTAAGATCTTCAAGCGGCGCGAATAGGATTGGAAGCGGCTCACGGCTTCAATGCGAACAGGATATGCGCTCATACGGTCGCTGAAGGTCTCAAAGTGTTGTTCGGCTAACACAGTCGTTGGAACAAGGACTGCAACCTGACGACCATTCATGACCGCGATAAACGCAGCGCGCATGGCGATTTCGGTTTTACCATATCCAGCATCGCCGCAGATGAGTCTATCCATGGGCCGCGAAGCCGCCATATCTTTTTTGATTTCTGCAATAACTTTGATTTGATCAACGGTTTCCTGATAGGGGAAGGCCGCTTCAAATTCATGCAGCCAAGGCGGCTCGACATCAAATGATAATCCTTCAGATACACTGCGACGTGCTTGTGTCTCAAGCAGAGATGCGGCTAAATCCTCAACCGCCTTCTCCGCATCTATTTTGTCATTGCGCCAACGTCTTCCCCCAATACGATGCAGCTTGGCCTTGTGTCCGGAGACACCCACGTATCGGCTCAGCAAGTGCGCATGAGAAACTGGAACATAGAGTTTGGTTCCGTCGGCATATTCCAAGGTAAAAACTTCTGAGCGTTGTCCGTTGAGTTCAATTTCTGTTGAGCCGAGAAAGCGACCAATGCCATGGTCTACATGAACGACAAGATCGCCCGGTTCGAGGTCTGAGGCATGTTCAACTCTCCCTCCACGCGAGAGTGCCGTTGCTGCCACGCGTCGAAGGGATTGCTTATGGACGGTATAAAGATCACTTTGCCCGACAACAACAAGTCCGGCCATCGCAAATCCACCAGAAATGGCAGTTTTGTGAATTTGAATACGGGTTGAGGGGCCTAATTCACGCGCCAGAAGCTCACAGGTGCCAGCCGTGTCAGCGCATATAATAACCTTGTCATCGCGTTCAGCGCGTGCTTCAAGATCATCCATGAGCCGCTTGCGAGCGTTTGCAAGTAACTCAGGATGATGCGCATCTTCCGCACCCAATTCCGAGAGACCGGGTATCCCAGCAATATCAAGTGGAAGCGAAGGAATTTGTGCAGGTGGCGGATCACCGCTAAAAATCTGCAAGCAGGGTTCATGCAGATTGATTTGTTCTTCGAGCTGAGCCCATGACGGGATGGGGTCTCCCGTTTCGGAAGGCAACCCGAGATAATTCTGAATGTGATCGTGTTCGAACCAGGCAATAGAAACTTGTTTCGGAAGTAAATCAATCAGATGAACGACAGGGAGTCGATCTGCGGAGCATGGCGGAATCCACAGGGAGTGCCCTTCTTCAACCGAGCATTGCGTTGAAGGGTCAAAGATACGAAGCGATTCAATCTCGTGTCCAAAAAATTCCGCGCGCCACGGCAACGCCGCAGCAGGAGGCCAAATATCCAGGATGCCTCCACGCACGGCAAGCTGTCCTGGTGAGTCAACGTCAATCACGCGTGCATAACCTGTTAGCACAAGACGGGTGATCAGATCGTCAAAGGGAAAAGACGCACCCGCGTGTAAAGTAATGGAGGCTTTTTGAAGCGCCTCTGGATCTGGAATCGGCTGGAGTAACGCCTGTATCGAACTGACAATGACAAGAGGAGCTTTTATTGCTGAGGTAGCAAGGTCTGTGTCGATACGCATGGCGCGCAAAACGTGCAAACGCAGACCAATCGCTTCTGTATCCGCTTCGCTTTGAAGTGGAAAGGAAAGGGGAGTTATCCCACTGTCGCGTCCTAACGCACAGAGGTCGGCATAGACGCGCTCCAAGGCGGTTGCGCCTGGCGTAATCGCAAGTGCTATGCGCACAGGTGAGCGTTGCGCTAAGGCAACAGAGGTCAATGCTGCAGAAGCCCCAGGGAGGGACGGCGTGGCGAGACGAGCTGCATGACGCGGCAATGCTGTTTTAAAGAGACTTGAAAAAAGGCTGGTTAACGAAGCATGCATTATTTTTTGCTGAGCCATTCAATGGCTTTGATCAGCAATGGGGTGTCCATGGCATGGACTTCACGTTTGGAACCGAGGGGACAGGGCAGCGTGACGCACAGTTTGCCACCTAAGTGCTCACGGAATTGTTCAAGCCCTTCTAAAATGTCAAATCGTCCATTGGTTGCGCGTTGCAAGAGCGGCGAGAAGATCGGAAGCCCGCAACAAGAAAATGCATCTATGATTGCACGATGTTCGGCTACGGAAATCATACCCTTGAGCATAGCATACGTGCTGTCGAGCGCGATGCCGATGGATACAGCATGGCCGTGGGGCATAGAAAAATTGGAATCCAGTTCTAGCCGATGCGCCGCCCAGTGACCAAAGTCAAGCGGACGCGAACTGCCGAATTCAAAGGGGTCTCCGCTAGTGGCTATATGCTTTAAATGCAATGTCGCAGTTTTTCGGATGAGCGCTTCCATCGCGGCTTGATTGCGTCTTTTGAGTTTTAAAACATCTTTACAGAGCGCTTTAAAAAACGCTTTATCCGCAATAATGGCAACCTTGAATGCTTCCGATATACCACCAACCCAGTCCATGGTGGATAATGTTTTGAGAAACGTAAAGTCATTGATCACCGCATAAGGAGGCGAGAATGTACCGATAAAGTTTTTTGCACCGCCATCATTCATGCCGTTTTTGACTCCTACACCCGCATCATTCTGTGCCAAGACAGTTGTGGGAATGCGTATAAAGCGTATTCCACGATGAATCAATGAAGCAGCAAAACCCACCATATCCAAGACACAACCACCACCGATTGCGATGATATAGCTGTGGCGGTCAAGATGTCCAAGGCCAGCATGCGTCATGATTTCACGAACCGGGCTCCACCCATTTTTTGCATGTTCCCCGCCTGACACAATCAGCGGTTTTTCAATGAGGGTGATCAGCGTCTTGTGAAAGGCAAAATAACGTTCAATCTGTTCAAGGAGTATGGGTGTCGCAGTAATGACTCCATTATCGATCACCAGCAGAACACGCGCGGGAGCCAATCCTTTGCGAGGAGCAAGTGTTTTTACGAGCGTCCGATTTCCGATGGAAAACACCCGATGGGTGAAGTGTACAGAATATTTAAAAGGGACAGAAAACTGTTGATGGATAACTTGAGTACTCATAATGCTGATTTAAACGTTTCACTCATAGCAAAGGTTCAATTTGCTGATTATATGTGCTGTGAGAGGTCGAAGTCAAAGGTTAAAAAAGTAAATATCAAAATAGAATTGCCGTTTGAAGTCATTGTGTTACTATGATCGTTTTTGAAGGTTACCGGTTATTAATATGAAAAAGAACTTTTTATTTGTGCTGGCATTTGTGCTCGGGAGTGAATCATTTGCCCAAGAGCAGGATGTTTTGTTGCAAGGGGACGATTATCGCGAACGGAGCGGCGCCTTGATACGCTATGTCTCGACTGTGGTTCCGAAGGGGAGGGAGGAAACAGTTCCGAAGCATTCAGCGCCTGCGTATGTTGCACGATTGCTGTTGAATACAGATACAAAATATGCGCTTGAGAAACTGGATGCGTCAGCGAGTGCAGTCTTAGCGCAGGTCAAGAAGGACATCAATAAGCAGGATCCCTTTGATAAAGTTGCCTTGGTGAACGCCTACTTCTTGTGCAAAGAGAAGATACCGCCCGCGGCCGTTCAAAAAATTAAGCAGGTTGTGGCGACGTGGGGTCATCGTGAACTGAAAGGCTACGCAAAGGGGGCGTGGAATTATTTTCTCATGATGGATGGCGCAGGCTTTCTGGCTGCCGAAGAATGGCCGGATTTGGTCGACAGGGACGGACTCGATGCGAAGGCCATTCAAGGGGCCACAAAGAGCCGGTTGATGAAACGCTTTAAAGAAATCGCAATTCAGAATCATGGCGAATACGGGGCAAGTATCTATTTGGCGGTCAATCTCTCGGCTGTTCGCATGATCGTTGAGTTTGCCAAGGATGCAGAGATTCGCAAGGCGGCCACGTTTGCTTTGGATGCCATGCTAGTGGACATAGCGTGTACGTGGAATCAGGGCTATAACGTCGGCTCAGCCTCGCGAGCCAAGTATTGGTCCTCGACGGACACCTCTCCCGACAGTATGTCGTCAACAGCCGCTGCAGCATGGCTTTACTTTGGTGCTGGCAGGCCTATTGCTGCAAAAGGGTCGGGGTGGATTCATTCATTTTGGATGGCGGAGCCCGGACACTATCAACTGCCGGACATTGTTGTAAATATCGCGCAGGACCGGCAAAAGCCCTTCAAGCATGTTTCGACCGTCAATAAAGTGAAACGGATGACTTATCATACGCCCTCGTATAGTTTGTGCAGTCAGTGGGACAAGGAGACGAGCCCGACAAGTGTCCTCTACAAGGAAGCGCGCAGAAATATGCTAAAGTGGGTGTCACCCAAACCGTCCTCAACGTTTGCGGTTTGCATGGACAACCCGCGTAGACCCTATCGCCTGTCTGAGAATATGGCAAATGCGCTCGGTTATGGTGAAAACCCCTTTAGTCAATATATGCAACATGAAGGAACGTTGCTCGGCTTCTATCAGGTTCCCACTGATTATCCCTACTATAAACTTTATGTGCCCTTTCCTCTCTCCGGTTCAATTCTAAAGCGTGTGGAAAAAAACGGCTGGGTCTTTTGTCACACGGGCGAGATGCTGATGGCGTTTTACAGCGTTGCACCCTATACCTGGGGGAAGAGGTGGGGAGGGAACGATATGCTCTGGGTGGATGAGCGGAATAACGCCTGGGTGTTGGAAACCTCCGAACGAAAGCCTTTTGCTAGTGGCGGGGTTGATACCGAGCTTGAACGCTTTATGCAGGCCGTCCTGATGAACGTAAAGGTTGATACATCGCAGATGAGCGCCTCCAAGCCACTGTTGCGTGTGACAACGTTGAAGGGTGATCAGATGGAATGCGTTTATCTAAAACATAACGAACCCTACAAGGGGGAGAACAAGATCAATGGCAAGCCGATTGATTATGCTGCATGGCCGATGCTCGATAATCCTTGGGTGCATCAGGAGATCGGGCAGGGGATCCTCACGCTTACGCATGGCGACAAACGCGTCACATACGACTTCAATCGCTTGACTCGGGAGTGAAAGGCCCCGAGCGCTTGTGCTCATGGTACTTGGTGACAGCTTGGCTGCGGGTGTGGACATGGAGTTTTTCGTAAATTCGGCGCAGATAGGTATTGACGGTGTGCTTTGAAAGTTCCACCTTATCGGCGATCTGCTTGTCTCCCCAGCCCGTTGCAAGAAGCTCAAGTATTTCATGTTCGCGTGTTGAAAGCGTTGTCCGCAAGCTCTGATCTGGATCATTTTTGAGGCTTTTGGTCTGAAATGAACGGACAACTTTCCGGGCGATGCTGTCACTCATCGGTGAACCTCCGGATAACGCGCTTTTCAAAGCTGCATCGAGTTGCTCTTCGGTGGTCTGCTTTAACAAATAACCGCACGCTCCAACTGAAAGTGCTGAAAAAATCTTATCATCGTCTTCAAAGACGGTCAACATCAAGAAGAGCGTCTGTGGCAAGATATCTTTGAGACGCTGGACACATTCAATACCATCCATGCCAGGCATGTTGATGTCCATGAGCACGATATCCGGCTTGTCTTTGGGGAGGCCTTCTGACGCATCTATTGCGTTGGCGTAGTCGCGTCCGAATTCAACAGTCTTTGATCGTTTCAGCCATTGAACAAATATATTTCGCAATGCCTGGTCATCGTCCACAATGCAAATTTTACTCATGTAAGGTGTCCCCCAGAGGTATTTCAAATTTAATGTGTGTGCCTTTTTCGAGTTCCGAAAGGATCGTCCATTTCCCGCCCAGCGACTGCACACGGGCGGCCATGTTACGAAGACCATTGCCTGCGACACTCGCCCCATTTTCGATATCAAAGCCTACGCCATTGTCAGAAATGCTCATCGACATATACCCCTTCTGGAAGGAAATCGCCACGGAAAAGAGTGTTCCCTTGGCGTGTTTGACGCAATTATTCAAGGCCTCTTTCAGAAGCATGAGGACTTGGCGCCGAGCATCGGCGGAAATCGCCATCTGAGGAATCTCAACAGGAATTTTAAGCTCTGCGTGGAGCGAGGTTCCATTTAAAAATTCACGCACAAAGCGGCTCAGAAATCCCACGAGGTTCTCGAGATTGTCATTCTTCGGATTCACCGCCCATACAATCTCCGACATGTTCAATACCGTATCCTGAGCCGCTTTACGAATGGATTGGCCCACCTCCTGGCTGGTCTCCGGAGAAAGATTCTGCGCAAGGATGCCGATAAGGGTGAGTCGATGTCCTATTTCATCATGGATGTCGCGCGCAATGCGGATTCGCTCCGCCTCGAGCATACGTTGTTGTTCTGTCTCGGCTAACCGTCGTTTCCACTTCATCCGTACGGTGATAAATGAAATAAGTGCAAGAATAGCAACCAGACCTACGACACAGGCAACCACAAACCATGCACGTTTCCAGAACACAACAGGCACCTCGATTGATAATTCCATGTCCGAATTGGGAATGGGTTCCTCTGTCAACGGATGCGTGCGGCGCATTTTTAACTTCCAGTTCCCAGCCGGAAGATTAAGAAACGTGATTGATCCTGGCGAACAGCGTGCAATACTGTGCATTTGCTTCCACTCCACCAGCAGCGTTTGACCAGTATATTTTTGATCCTTAAAAGGAAGCACACATGACCACTCAGCATAAGCGGAAGCACTGTCATCAAAGACAGCCAGAAATCTATTTTCAGGCATGTCATCTTGTTGGCGCGAGACCATTTTGGCCATGCTCTTTTTTAATCCGCCGGGTTCCCATGTCGAAAGCGTCGTTTCCGTCTCAAAGTCATCAAAAAAAAGAACTTCACCCGTCTTCTCGACACTGATTTTAAAGTCATCGACGAAATAGACCCCAACAACTGGCCCATTCCCGCTTGTCAGTTGAATTTCCAGTTCGTGCGCAAGCGGAGGAACAACAATACGATTGCATTGGGAGGTTACGGGGGCTGTTTTCCAGTCCTTTGTCCACCCTGGGCTATTTCCAACCGTAGGAAAACCCTTCAGCTCAAGCAAATTCTGCTGCTCGTCCTTCCATCTGAAATAGAAGGTCATATTGCCGTTAAACTGGGACCACTCCTGTTCCACCCCCTCCAGAAGATACTGAAGTCTGTAGCCCTTGCGTACCGCACGTTCAGTAACATCGCAATCAACCTGAAGTCGATCGACGAGCGGCCCAAGGTTAATGGTTCCGGTCTCAGACAAGGGAATCGTTTTCCCGTTCGCCACTAATTGACGGACGATGGTCCACGCATTGGACCGCTCGGCAAAGGCCGATACTTGAAAAAAGATACCACACACCATGATGACGATTCTCAATAAAATCGGTTTCATGTGAATAGTCATAATCATGGGCGTATAGGCGTCTTGTAAAGCGACCTGTCCGCCGTAGCCTTGGCGTAGGTGGAAGCCGGAATATAGGGAGTAACTTTTTTCGTCAGGCGAGTCGCAAGCCTGGGCGTATAGGCGTCCTCGCCTGTACAGCGATTTGTCCGCCGTAGTCGCTTGCGCAAAGGCGGAAGCACAGAATATATGGCTGGCGGCTTTCTTTGCCGCCAGTGAACAGGCGGGGACGCCTATTCGCCCAGCAAGGCATCTATATTCCATCCTTCCCATGATGCTAACACTCCATTTGAAAAGGTCATTCAGTTTTGTTCGTTCGTATTATGTTGCAAAATTATACCCTACGTCAACAGCAATCTAGTCCTAAACTTTGTCCCGAACTTTGCCCGAGGTGTCACTTATTTAAGTGACAGGAACGTAGGCTCTGATTTTTGATATCATTAAACCCATAAAGGATGTATTATACCCTTCGAGAGAACATTATGAACGTACGATCGAATCTCAGTAGAATATTCCTTCCCCTCGCCACCC
>JBAXOG010000054.1:0-28376 GCA_037133395.1 bacterium
TCAATTTATGAAGAAGCTGACGACCTGTTTTTTAGCGTTTGGGAGTTTATTCGTTGCTTATCTTTCTCCGGCAGTAGAGACCCTGCCTGAAGTCGCTCCTTTGACGGACGACTATATTCTTCGCCAGTGGGGCGTGGGTGAAGGTGTTCCTGAAGCCATCGTGATGCATGTGACGCAATCACCAGATGGGTTTCTCTGGTTGACAACGCCCACCCGAATCGCACAGTTTGACGGTCAACGCTTCATCAGTCTCTTGCCTCAAGAACTCCCCCCGCAACTTCCCACCCTGTTGAGAGGTGTTCATTTTGACGCCAACGGAGGTTTTTGGATTTATGGAGATCGTGGTGTCTGGCGGCATGATACCAGGGGCTGGCGACAGATCACGCAGATGGCAGATGGTGGACGCGTCATGCGTCTTTTGGATGATCCCAAGGGGGCAGTCGTATGCGTGGCGCAACGTATGCTCTGTCGCGTCACAGGTGATACCGTTGAAACAGTTCCTTTTCATGGCGAAGGCATGATCAACGATGCTGTCTTCTCTTCGGACGGACACCTTCGATTAGCTGCGGATGATGGGGTCTATCGCTTAATTGGAAACGCGTTAGAAAAAGAAGAGACGCCCCTCGATCCAGATCGCTATTCCATCGTTCAAGCGACGGTCTCCGGCTCCGTGCTGGTTAAGGGGCGGAAAGGGTTCGCGATTTTGCGCGAGGGCGGCTGGCAACGATGGGAAGGTCGGGACATTCTCTATCCGCGCAGAATCCATAGCGACACGCTTTTCATGGAAAGCGATGACGAGGTGTGGGTCGCTGGCAGCGTTGTCGGCCATCTGAAAGGGAATGATTACAAAGAACTAGGCCGGCGTGACGGTTTTGTCACCTCCACCGTGCACCATATTTTTAAAGATCGATCCGGATCGTTCTGGCTGGCGACACGCGGGGGACTTTATCAGTTACGTCCGAGAACCGTACAAGTGGTGCACAACACAACAGGGGTGGGATCAGATGCGTTTTTAGCTGTTATGGAAAACAAGGATGGCACGCTTCTCTGTGGCGTTGACGGTGCTGGACTTCTTCAAGGAACAACACGGACATTACATCCGGTAGATGTACAAGGGTTTCCACAAAATTCAGTCGTTAGCGCGCTACTCACAGGTCGCGAGGGGTCATTGTGGATTGGGACACAGGGTGATTATCTCTGGAGCCGCGAGGCCCAAACAGGGGTGGTGCGCCGAAATGTCCGGAGCGATGAGAGCATCAGTTCCTTATTGGAAGCACGCGATGGAGCGATGTATGCTGGTACCTGGTCAGGTCTCAGGCGTGTAGAATGGGAAACGGCTGCTTCCTTGCGAATCCGAGGCGGCATGCCCCATGCTGCGGTGCATGCCCTTCTTGAAGACCGTATGGGTCAAATATGGGCGGGTCATCAACATGAAGGGCTTGTCGGTTTCTCTCCAACCCAAGTACTTGTCAGAGTGGGCATGGCGGATGGCCTGCCCGATTCGTCCGTACGAGCACTTTGCGAAGATGAGAAGGATGGACTTTGGATCGGTACCATGAAAGGGCTGGTATGGAGGCGCAACAACGGTCATCTCTTTGTCTTTGGCGAGAACGAGGGGTTACCAGATTCTGATATCCGTCAAATTTTGAAGGATGGAAGCCATGGGCTTTGGCTGGGTACCGCATCAGGCATCGTTCATATTGATCGAGAGGATGCAGAAGCTGTCGCGACGAAGAGTAGGAAAACGTTGCGCGTAAGCGAATATGGTATTCCCGAGGGGCTGGTCAGCGAGGAATGCCCTGCCGGCTATGGGCATGCGAGCCTCCGCCTAAGCGATGGGCGTCTCCTCTTCTGCACCCTGAGAGGTCTCGCAGTGATTACACCCCAAGAGCGTCCGATGGCACCCAAAGTGATGACAACAGCATGCCTCGAAGAGATTAAAATAGGAGAACGCGTCTTATGGTCGCGGGCATTGATTACGTGTGAGCCTGTACCGAAGGTTGAGTTGCCCGCAGGGACACGTCAGGTCTCTGTTCGCTATGCTGTTCCCGAGTATCAGGCTCCTGACCGGATCCTTTTCCGACACCGTCTCGAAGGCTATGAGGATACGTGGTCGGAAAGCACCAAAAACCATACGATTCTCTTTCAAAATTTACCCCCTGGACGATATATTCTTCGACTTTCAATGCGACTACGTAATGGCGACTGGACGGATCAAGGCGTATTAGTCAATATTGTATTACCTGCCCTCTTTCAGCAGACCATCGCCTTTAAGGCTCTGCTGATCTTCTGCGCACTATTATTGGTGGGGAGTGTTGTTTGGTATGCGGAACGTCGTCGCCAGTTACGCCGTATCGCCATTCTGGAACATGAGCGAGCGATCGAACAGGAACGTTCCAGGATTGCTCGTGACCTACACGATGACATCGGCGCTGCTTTGACGCGTGTTGCGATCTTGGGTAATTTGACGCAGTCCGATGCAGGCGACCTCGACAGTACGACTGCCCACGGAAAAGAACTTTTCAATACAGCGCAACGCATGACCCGTAGCTTGCGCGAGATCGTCTGGGCTCTGAATCCGCGCAGTGGCGCGACAGAGGACTGCATTAATTTCATGACGCAATATGCTCAGCAGTTTTTAGGGGAGAGCGGACTCCATTGCCGCCTGAATATTCCCGACACTGTTCCAGAAGCGATGGTGGATGCACGGGCTCGCCACGCCTTGCTGATGGCGTTCAAAGAGGCGCTGAACAACGCCGTGAAACACGCAGGGGCCACGGGCTTGAATGTGCTGTTTTCGGTTGAGGGCAAGCTGCTGAAGGTCAGTGTGGAAGATAAAGGATGCGGGATGGATGTTGCCGTAACCGAGTCTGCACGTCGAGGGCATGGTATTGATACGATGCGGCAGCGGATGAACGACTGCGGAGGACGATTTGAAATAACGAGTCAGCCAGGAAAGGGGACGACGGTGCTTCTGGAGGTGCCACTAGTAGACATGAAGAGGAGAACGTAACATGGATAAGAAAGCGCACGTCATTCGTGTGGCGATTGTTGAAGATGATGCAGGTATCCGGGAAGGCCTAGCAGAAATGCTTCGCCGTATTCCTGAGTGCCGCGTCGTCGGCGTATTTTCAGATGGCAAGGCCGCTGTGGATGGACTTCGTCCGCTCAAACCAAATGTTGTCTTGACGGATATTAATATGCCCGTCATGGACGGCGTGGAATGTGTCCGAATTCTTTCTGGAGCTATGCCGGATACCGAGTTTGTGATGCTCACGATCTATGAGGATACCGAGACGATTTTCAAGGCACTCGAAGCTGGAGCCTGCGGCTATCTGCTGAAACCTGTTTCGCTTGAAGCCCTGGCCAATGCAGTCCGGGATGCGAGTACAGGCGGCGCGCCCATGACCAGCAGTATCGCACGCCAGGTAGTGCGCTACTTCACTGCCCGGCGTAGTGCCCGTCCCATGGACTCGGAGACGCAATTGGGCCCCCGCGAAGAAGATGTGCTTCGCTCGCTCTCCCGGGGGGACACCTATATTGAGATCGCCTCCCAGTTAGGCATCTCTTACAGTACGGTACATACCTACATCAAACGCATCTATCAGAAACTGCATGTCCATTCGCGCGGGCAAGCGGTTGCGCAGTTCATGAGTTCACAAAAATAATATTTTGACTGTACCCAGTTTTGGCGACATGACAGATTTTCGGTTTAGGTATATAGTTTAAAAACGTTCAATAAGTCAGAGTCGAAGACTCACGATGCAAGGTAAGAACACATGATGAAAAGAGTACATGGTTGGTTGTTGTTGGTGCTGGGATGGACGTTGGTTTCGACTGGCGCCGTGAAGTCCATTGAGAATGAGTGGCTGAAGATCACTGCTGAGCCAGAGAACGGGGCATTTGAGATACGCCCCAAGCAGGGACTAACGGCTGTGGTTATGAAGGGGGTTCTGCCCGAGGGCGG
This sequence comes from bacterium, assembly GCA_037133395.1. Lineage (GTDB taxonomy): Bacteria > Verrucomicrobiota > Kiritimatiellia > RFP12 > UBA1067 > CAIZQW01. The sequence goes on from JBAXOG010000054.1 coordinate 3,968, forward strand.
AAAAGAACTGGTAGCTGTGACAACTGAGCATCGGACCCTGGGCCGCGGGCAATCCCTGCAGTACAAGGGAGGCGCGCTCATCCTCTATCCGAAACTGCCGTTTGCCGTAATAGCCAGCGCCTTGCACAACGCAGGTGACAAGGAAGCCGTCTTGAATAGGGTCCCGCTCATGCCACTTTCGGTTGACATGGGAAAGCGGGCGGAAGAGCTGGTCATGTATGGTACCGGAACCCCGCCGGTCGCAATGGCTCCGCTGACCAACCGGCAGGCCTCTGCCGCTTCGGGAGAGGGCAGTTATGTCTGGCTTGCTTTGGCTGAACCTGTGAGCCGGAATGGCGTAGTGGCGGGTTGGCTGACGCATGACCGCTCCAGTGGCATCATCTTTACTGACATAACGGATGGCAAGGTCATAATCAAGCCGCGTGCGGACTATGGGCGCCTCACGATCCCGGCTGGCGAACATGTGCCCATGGAGCTGTTCGCGGTCGGATTTTTTGAAGACGCGCGCTTGGGGTTGGAAGCTTTTGCGGATGCCTTGGCCGTTGTCTACGAGATCAAGCTTCCGCCGCAACCTTCTGGACATTGTACCTGGTATCATGGCAAGGCATTGAATGAAAAAATACTGCCTGCTCTCACCGAATTTGCAAAAAAGGAACTGCTGCCTTTCGGCTATGCATTTATCCAGATTGATGACGGTTGGCAATGTGGCGTGGGGCGTAACGGTCCGGCCAAAGATTTTTCAAATTACCGTTCTCCCGGCCCTTACGGCACAGAGGGCATGAAGGGGGCGGCCGATATGCTTAAGCGGAATGGCTTTACACCAGGGTTATGGCTGATCCCCTTCGCCGGGACGTGGGATGCGCCCGAGTTCGAGAAGCGTCAGCACTGGTTTGTTAAACGCGATGACAACAAGCCGTATGTCGTGAAATGGGGCGGCTCATGCCTGGATCTGACACATCCCGAAGTGCAGACTTATGTGCACGATGTTGTGAAGCGAATCGTCCATGAATGGGGCTATGCTTATCTGAAGCTCGATGGGTTATGGACCGGTCTGGCAACAGGAATGGTTTATGTGAACGACAAGTACCGCGAGGATAAACTGGGGGATGCCGTCTTTTACAATCCGAAGACCACGAATGTGGAGGCCTATCGGAAAGGCTTGAAAATCGTCCGGGAGGCAGCAGGGGACAAAACCTATATCCTCGGCTGCAATGTGTCACAGAATATGCGCACGTTTGGAGCCTCCATCGGGCTGGTGGATGCTATGCGCGTAGGCCCTGACAATGATTCCCAGTGGCTCCTGCGGGGGGAATACCGATTGCTGGCGGGGGTGCGTACGGGAACGCGCAACTATTTTATGCACCGCCGGGTCTGGCATAATGATCCAGATCCTGTGTATGTACGGGCCTCTGTGCCGACGGAACATGCGCGGTTGATCTGCTCGTGGGCCGCGCTGGCCGGGCAACTGACGGTCGCGAGTGAAAATCTTCAGAAACTCCCTCCTGATCGGCTGGATATGCTGCGCCGGATCATGCCCGCGCATCAAGCCACAGCTCGGCCCGTTGATTTCTTTGAGGAACCGCTCGCGCGGATCTGGCGAGTGACGGATACGAAGTCGAATGTCCAACGAGATGTGGTGGGGCTGTTTAATTGGGATGACGCAGACTATACTTTTAACTACTTCCTCAAACGGGCAGGTCTGGACGCTGCTTCCTACGTCGCTTTCGACTTTTGGAAAAATCGTCTGGTGGAATCCATCCGTGAAAAGTTCGTCTTCACGCTTCCACCTCATGCGTGCAAGGTGCTGGCGTTAAGACCCGAGACGGACCATCCTCAGCTCCTGAGCACCTCCCGGCATGTCACCCAGGGTATGATCGACGTCATGGAGGAACGATGGGATGCAAAGACCTCTTCCTTAAGCGGTGTCAGCCATGTCGTGGCCAATGACCGGTATGAGTTACGCGTGGTGCTTCCAGCTTCTGGCAGTCTGACGGTCGGTCCGGTTCATGTTTCAAAGGCGGACCAGGAAGCAGGGGTTACGATTTCAGCCGCCGCTCCAGAAGGACGGCTCCTTCGCATCGTTATCAAAGTACCGACAAGCCGCGATGTAGCCTGGCACGCGTCATTTAGATGTAATTAGGGATTGCCTTCCGATGGGGTATTTTCTATAGTGAAACAATAACAAGTTTGTTAAATAAAGCGCAAACGTAATAAGGGAGACTCAGAAGATGAACAACGTGCATAATGGGGACGCGAAAATGGCTTTTTTCGCGCTGGTCTTATCAGGAATAGTTATACTCCAGTCTGCCGCAGGAGAGGCGCAGTACCAATGGAAGTCAAGCACTGGGGAGTTGGCGCTGATGGATCATGAGCGTGTGGTCTGGCAGTTCAATGGCGTGAAAGGGGAAGGGAAGCCTTGTTTTCACCCGTTGACCCTCACCAATGGCACCTGTATCACGGAACTTCGTCCTGCAGACCATCCGTGGCATCGCGGGTTGTGGTGGTCCTGGAAGTACATCAATGGTGTCAACTATTGGGAGGAGAATAAAAAAACAGGGATGTGCGACGGTCGGACGGAGGTTGTGACGCTGAAAACGGTATCCAATCCTGATTTTTCTGCTCGTATGGAGTTGGAACTGAGTTATCATTTGCCGGAGAAAGAGCCTCTGATGCGTGAAACGCGCGTCGTGACGGTCAGTGCTCCCGATGCGAAGGGCGATTATTCCATCGACTGGACCGCTACGTTTACGGCCGGTTCGGCGGATCTGAAGCTGGACCGGACGCCACCCAAAAATTTTTCCGGTGGCTACGCAGGTTTATCGTGCCGCATGTCGAAAGCTTGCAAAGACTGGACCTATACAGGCAGCGACGGAACCGTCGGTGCGACCAACCTGTACGGGAAGTGCGTTAAGTGGATCGACTTCAGCAAGGGCGGTGGGATCACGATTTTCGATCATTCATCAAATCTGCGCCATCCGACGAGTTGGTATCCAAATCGGATGCCATTCTTTAGTCCGGCACTGCTCTTCAAGGAGCCCTACACCTTGGCAGCAGGCAAGACGCTGACGCTTCGTTATCGCATCTGGCTTCATTCGTCGTCCGTTGACAAGGAGACGCTGGAGTGTGTCTGGCAAACCTTTGGCGAGGCCGCAAAATAGAGTGAGTAAGGGCCCTGCGTGTTGGCGCATGGGCAGATGCGCTGGGCGAATAGGCGTCCCCGCCTGTTCACTGGCGTCCGGCGACTGCAGGACACCAGCTAATTTCATATTGCTCTAGTGTACATGTACAGGCGAGACGCCTATACGCCCAAGATGATATCGAATTGCAGATGTGTCTAACTACTAACGTGAGAACATGGTTATGAATGTGAGTGAAACAGGGATGTTTATTATCGCTGCTTCGGTTATGGGTGTGTTGTCTGCAAGTGGAGCAGATGTGCCTGTCCCTGTGATTAAGATTGCACAATTCAAAGGTGACCGGCTGGCGGCTATCAGTTATACCTTTGATGATGGTACGCTGGGACACTACAAAGTGGCTGCTCCTTTGCTGGAGAAATATGGTTTCTGCGGAACGTTCTTTGTCGTGCCGGGACGGATATTGGATGAACCAACAACGGAAGCGACGTTTGTGGATGCTAAGGGTAACACGCGTTCGCGTCCGGTCAGTTGGAAAGAGTGGCGCGAACTGTCGGCGCGGGGTCACGAGGTGGCCAATCACGGCTTAGACCATAAAAAGCTTCCAGGCTTGATTGATGAAGAGGTCGCCCAGCAGGTGCAAGAGGCACAGCGTCTCATCTCCGCGAAAGTCGGAGTGTCTCCGCTTACCTTCTGTTATCCAGGCAATGGACGTGACGAACGGGTCAGGGAGATCGTGATGCAAACCCATATTGCAGCCCGTGAAAAAGAGGACGGGTTCGGCGGCACCAACTTTACGGCTGCACTGGCAAACCGTGTGGTTGACAGGGCGATTGAAAGTGGCGGGCAAGAAGTAATCATGATTCATGCTGTCGCTGAGCCGGGTTATCAGCCCATATCGGAGGAGATGCTGGATGCGCATCTTAAGTACGTTGCTAGCGTGAGGGATAAGATCTGGGTCGACACATTCGCGAATGTATCACGGTATGTCCGCGAACGTGAAACTGCACAGATTGAAATCACGGAACAAACGGCGAACCAGGTGTCGTTCCGGTTGACGTGTCCTCTGGATTCAAAACGCTTTAACAGCGCCCTGACCTGCGTCCTGATGATCGGAACGCCTGTGACGACAGCATCCGCACAGTACGACACGAGCGGAATGGTTGTTCCGGTGGACGTCACCAACGACAAGCTGATGCTGAATGTCGTGCCAGGAACGGAACCGATAACCATTCTTTGGAAGTGAGAGAACATCCATTAAAACTACGGCGGACAAAGATGGAATGCTTGAATCTTGGAATAATGAAGGAAAGCTCTGTCGGGAGGGTGGTCGGATCGACCGCCGGACGGCGATCCGCCGTCCCTCCCCTTCTTCAATAAGGCAATAAGGCAATAACGCAATTCTTTCGAAGTTGAGGTAGGGTGTCCCCAATTTTGGCGACATGACAGATGTGCGATTTTCCGATAAACTAATCAACATTGGGTATTATTTTATTGAGGAGAAACTAATGAAAACAGACGCGATCCATCATTTGAAAAAGTCGTTCACTCTGGCAATAGGCCTACTGGCTTGTGCCCTTCAGCAACCAGCATTAGCGTTGAATCTAGGAAATCTCAACACGGTTGATACGCTCGATCTGAGCACGAGCAGCCTCACAGATACGGCCTTTACGGTGTGCAGCACGAACAGTACTATGACGAACACTGTACTGATTGGCGTCGGACAGGAATTGAGGATTAACGGCAATGTTACGGTCGGAACGAATGTCGCTGCTACCGCATCCTTTTTGACAATGTCTGGCGGAGGTCTTTTCGTGGTAGACAAGACGAACGGTGTGATCCAGATCGACGGTTCGACCGCTAACCTCGCCAATGCTGCCTTGTTAGGCATGGGCGGACTCGACACGTTCAGTGCAACATTGGGTACGGGCGGTATCTTTCGTGTGGGTGGAACTTACACGGGTAGTGGTGCTTCGACACCGATTCCGGCTGTCGACATGATTGTTCTGGCGACCAACAGTACAATCAGCACTGGGACGATCAGCTTGGGGCAGAGCACGGAGAATGTGAACGCGACATTGAAACTGGGCAGCGGAGTGAACACGCTGAATGTCAACGCGATCGCCCTTGGTTATATCCGTACCCCAGGTATCCTGCAATTCAACACGGGTTCCGGCACGGTGAAAATCCGAGGATACAACGGGACAGATGCAGATCGTGCAAATCTGACTGTGAGTGATCACGGTTCCGGCGTAACAGTAACTAGTCTTGTTGATTTTTCTGGCCATTGGGCTGATGTGATGCTTAATCAGGTGATGATTGGTAGGCGTAACGGAGGTTCCTCGGGTGCCAATGTTAGTACGGGAAATTTTATCTTCAATAGTGGCATATTGAATATGAACACCGTCACGCTTGGTTACATGGTTAGCGCCTCGGGAAATCCCGGTTATGGCGTAACAGGCAATATGATCTTGACCGGGGGTGTGACTGTTGTGAACAGTGGTATGATTATTGCGACCAACGCTTGGACGAATAATATCGCCTACGTCGCGCGTGGTACATTAACTGTTGGCGGTACTGCCAGTGTTACGGTTAACTCTCTGGTTGGCCCCGCTCTTATCGTTGGCGCGATGGCTAAGGGTTCGGGTGCTAGCCAGACTGCTACAGGCACAGTTGTTGTGACGGGGGGGACACTTACACTGGGGGGTGATCTTGCACACGGTGATGCCAGCACGAATAATGCTCGCGGTTGTGCGATTCTAAATCTCACCGGCGGTGCGCTGCTGATGCCTAATTATGCGATTGTCAACGTAGATAATTTCACGATGACGAATGCGATGCTTGCTGTCGGGGTGTATGCAGGTCTTCCGGTTCTTGCCAACATGGGAACGGGTGTACTGGCTCCCGGAGGAACGAATGTTGTTGGTAGTACGATTATCAGCAACAGTTACGTACAGGCATCGACCGCGACGCTGGACATTGATTTAGTGTCGAGGCTGAGTTATGACCGAGTGACGGTGACAGGTACTGTGACGCTGGCAGGGATGATTAATGTGCGGTCATTGTCAACAGCAATCGGTGATTTCGATGTCCTAACATCGGCCGTGAGCGTGAGTGACACCTCCACACTGGATGCAGGGGCACTTGCAGCGGGATTCAAAAAGACGTTGGTGAATGATAGCAAGACGGTCCGGATTTATAGACATCGCGGAACCTTTATCAGTTTCTTATAGGGATATTTTCAGTGAATTCATGATGGTGCGCAGTTTCGTTTCGTTGTAACTGCTGGGAGTATAGGCGTCCTCGCCTGTACAGCGAAGTGCCTGGGGTATGAGACTTGCGATCGGATAGCCGCTTCGACGGGGCTGTATGGTCATAGAACAAACGGGAACGCCTATTCGCCCAGTTTTTATGACCACGTCAGTCAAACGGGGATACGCCCCCTCATGATGTAGCGTTGTTTTGGGGACATGACATCTAATCAGGAATAGTGCAAAGTGAAATATTAAGTTTCAGGGGGAAGTTACACATGGAAAAGGCTTCTGTGTTCATTCAGGCAATCGTATTGTCGTTTGTTGCGGTTATGGCTCAGGCTGGCGGAGCGCCATTTTATGGTGACCCGCCGGATGCCCATCATCCGTGGGCTATTCACGACCGGAACCGTCCACAGCCGCCGCGTGTCGAGCCGGGGCCGATTCAGCCGTGTCCGCAGCCAGCCGACGCGATTTTGTTGTTCGATGGTACTGCGTCATCGCTCACTAACTGGGTGCCCGAAAAGGAGGGTCGCGAACTCAAATGGATTGTCCGGGATGGCGCCTTGGAGTGTGTCCCCCGGACAGGGTCGATCTGTAGCAAAGCCGAATTCGGCGATTGCCGTTTGCACATCGAATGGGCCGCGCCGAAAGAGGTCGTGGGTGTGAGTCAGGAACCGGGGAACAGCGGCATCTTTCTGGATGGCAAGGTTGAGATCCAGGTGCTTGACAATTACAACAATCCGACCTACGCCGACGGCTTTGCGTGTTCGATTTACGGGGTCTGCCCGCCCTTGGCCAATGCGCTCCGGCCTTCGGGTGAATTCCAGCAGATTGATATCACCTTCCGCCGTCCGATTTATAAGGACGGCAAATGCATCGATCCCGGCTATGTCACGGAGACCTGCAACGGCGTGCTGGTACTCGACAAGGCGCAGCTTGAAGGCCCGACAGGTCACAAGACGCGTACCAAACCTGGATCACTGCCAGAAATGGGACCTCTCAAATTACAGGATCACCGTTGTGCAGTTCGTTTTCGTAATATCTGGTATCAGCCCTTGCCCGCGCGTGAACCGGAAGCCGGTATCCACGGTCCGCTGAGTGTCGAGGCGACTGCGGCGCAGCGCAAAGCAACTGCTGTACGCATTCGCGAAGACGCTGCGAAAATCTCAAACAACCCGCTTGAACAGATGCTTCGCTATGCTGAGGCACTGGTCTATGAGAAGGATGATGCGACCTGTCAGAAGGTTGAGCAACTGGCAACGCAGTACCTTGAAGAGTTGAAGAAGATTCCAGCCAATAAGTTGTCTGCCCAGAAATCCAAGGCAAGATCTGTCCTTCAAGTGTTTCGTTATCTGGCCAAGCATAAAATTATTTCCAGCGACTTCGGCCCTTGCAAGGAACTCGAAACGCTGGCTCATACCCAGGGCTGGGACAAGGATCTCAAATAGGAAATGAACGAGGGAGTAACTTTTGTTGTATGGATCGCCGTAAGCTTGGGCGTATAGGCGTCCTCGCCTGTACAGCGAAGCGTGATGTCTATGGCTGGCGGCCCGGTAGCCGCCAGGGAACAGGCGGGGACCCTCCTACGCCAAGGCTACGGCGCGGCAGGCGCCTATTCGCCCAGCAAGGCATCCAAGTTCGCCATTCCCATATTCCAGCATTCCAGTGAAGTTTTAGACAAGGACTCTGTATGATGAAAACGCAAATGTATGTGTCCCGCCGTCACTTTATGGGTGGCGTTATCACGGCAGCCAGTGCGCCGATGATTATTCCAGCCAGTGCACTCGGTCTTGACGGAAAAACGGCTCCCAGCAATCGTATCGCGCTGGGGTCGATAGGCGTCGGCAGCCGCGGTTCGAGTAACACCAAGAGTATGCTGAACTTGAGTGACGTGCAGGTGGTATCCATTTGCGATGTGCGCAAGGATTATCGCGCGAGGATGAAGTCCCTTGTTGATAAGGCGTATGGCAACACCTCCTGTGTCGCGGTGAACGATTTTCGCGACATCACGCGTCGTCCCGATATCGATGCCATCATCATTGGAACGCCTGATCACTGGCATGTTCCGATTGCCATCGACGCACTGCGCCACGGCAAGGATGTCTTCAGCGAGAAACCAGAGACGCTCACTGTCCGCGAAGGTCGCCTTCTTGCTGATGTCGTTAAACGCACGGGCCGCGTCTATTCGGGGGGGAGCCAACGGATCTGGAATGACTATAACTGGTGTCATCGCATGGTACGTGGCGGAGCTATTGGCGATGTCAAGGAGATCTGGGTCAATGTCGGCAATCCCTCGCATCCGAGTCTGCTGCCCGAGGAACCCGTTATGGAGGGACTTGATTGGAATATGTGGCTCGGTCCTGCACCGTGGGTGCCGTTCAACAAATTGCTGCTCAACTTTCGTCGTTGGCGTGATTACTCCGGCGGTGGCATGACGGATTGGGGCGCACACACCTTTGGTGGAGCCCTCTTTGCCTGTAACCTCCATTTGACCGGCCCTGTCGAGATCCATCCGCCCGATGGCAAGGATTATCCCTTGCTTACCTATATCTATGCCAATGGGATGCGCATCTATCACGGTGGAAAATCGCCCAAGCTCACGTTCCGTGGCACAAAAATGGAGATCTCTTCCGATGATGCCAGTCGCATTCCAGCACCTCGTATCGTGATCCCGAATTACAGTGGCAGTGGAGGCATCCTTGGCGATTTTATCAACTGCGTAAAGACTCGCCAGCAACCCTTCCGTCATATTGAGACTGCGCACCGGGTTGCCAGTCATTGCCATCTCGGCAATATCTGTTACTGGCTCAACCGTCCGCTTAAATGGGATCCAGTCAAGGAGGAGTTCATCAACGACGACGAGGCAAACCGTTGGCTCGCACGTCCTAACCGCTCTTCGTGGCAGATTGTTTAATAGGAAATTAACCCATGCATTTTTTTATTTTTTCGTTACTCGTGTTGACTTTTACTGCTGGTATATTTGCTGGACCGCCATCTAAAATTCCGAAAACACAAAAATCCGCTGTCCAGCTTGTTGGTAATAGCTCGGAAGCCCAACTCGCAACAGCCTATCGTGATGCGCTTAAATTGCTTTTGGTGGGCCTTGCGACGAACGACGAAGCAGCGCTTGATACGCTTGAAGCTACTGTCCATAACGCTGGACGCCCAGGAGCAGAAGCAGAGCGGTTGGCGTGCTGCAATGCACTCGTGGCTGTATTAAATGTCGCTAGCACGATGCCACGCGTGAAGTCTTGTTTGCTTCATCAACTACACGTCATCGGCAAAGAAGAAAGTATTGCGACACTTGTTAAACTGCTGGGCGATGTGGAACCGCATGTTGCTTCCGATGCTCGCGCTGCGCTCATCAATAATCCAGCCTGTCCTGAACAGTTCCGCAAGCAATTCGTGGCTGAAGCTCTTAGCATTGATCAAAAGGACCCTGCTATCGTTGGCGACCATGCTCTCCAGCAGGCTTGGCAACTTCTTCATGAAGGCAAGTGTTCTGAAGCTGCCGCGGCGTTTGCCAAACTGACAACATCGAGTCAACATCGGCAAGTCCGTTTTGCTGCTGTGCGCGGTACGCTGGCTGCCGTGGGTGACGCTGCTGTTCCCCAGATGTTGACGTTGCTGGCAGGCGACGATGCGGACGGACGCATTGTCGCACTGGGTTGGATCAAGGAACTGTCTCCTCAAACACGTGCGACATTTGCCGCACGTTGTCCACAACTTCCAAGTGCCGTCCAAGCGATTGTGCTCGAATCGCTGGCCGGTTTGGGCGAGAAAGCAACTGTGCTACTGGCGCTCAACGGTTTACAAAGCAGTGATCCATTGCTTCAAAAAGCGGCTCTGACTGCACTTGGCAACCTCGGTCCGGCTGGCGGTGACGAGGCGGTTATCGCTGCGATGGAAGCATCTACAGGCACGAACAAAATAAATCTGATCGAGATGCTTGCTAAACGGGGAAGTCCTGCTGCTGTCCCCGCATTATTGGTGGTGATTGAAGGAACGGATGCAGCCTGCGCTAAAGCTGCTTGTAAAGCACTCGCCGAATTGGTCACTGAGGTTGATGCACCGAAACTACTTGCGAGGCTCGCTAACCCCAAACTTATTTATCGGACTGATATTGAGTCGGTGGCCATCAAGGCGCTGGCGAGAATCAATCCGCCCGAACAACGTACGATATTGGTGGAATCTAAATTAGGGGGTGCCACATCCTTTGATGTGCGACTATCAGCCTTGAGAATATATCGGTACTGTTCCGATGCTAAAGCCGTTGCCGCTGTGAAAGAAGCTATGGTCGACAAAGAGGACAGAATCCGTGAAGCGGCTGTTCGCGCTCTGTTTGATTGGTCGGATTGTAGTGCGTGGGATGCCATCATCGCGGTTTTTGAAAAGCCTGAGAGGCCTGCGTTGGGCGTGCTGGCATGGCGCAGTCTCATACGGTTAGTGCAGAATGCAAACAAGTCGCCGGATGATGTGCTCGTCGGACGGTACCGTCAATTACTGTTATTGGCACGCAGTGATGCTGATCGCGCTGCCGTGATGGGTACACTCGCTGAATGTGGTCATGTCGGTGCGCTGGACCTGGCTGTCCAGCAACTTTCAGTACCGAATCTACGCGCTGATGCTGTGACGGCAGTAAAGAGCATCGCGGCGTTGATTCGTAAGAAACACCCGAAAGAAGCGAAAACCGCAATTAAAAAATTGTAGGGAAAGGCTCTGTGCCTACCCGCACGATAAGGAGATAAACATGAGTGAAGTGAAGAACGTATTGTCCATTGTAACATTATTCGCAATGGTCTCAGGTTGCATACTGGCTACGGAAGCTGTGACACACAATGTATTGACTGTAAGTGAAAAAGAGGCGGGATGGAGGCTCTTGTTTGATGGCAAAACAACCGAAGGTTGGCGCGGCTTTCAACAGAAGAACTTTCCCACGAATGGATGGGTGGTTGATGCGGCCTGTTTAATGCGCAATGCCAAGGGCGGTGATCTGGTGACGAAGGAGACTTTCCTTGATTTTGAATTGAGTTGGGAATGGAAGATTGTTGAAAAGGGCAACAGCGGCATCAAATACCTTGTGGATGAGGCACGTCTCGACAAGAAGAATGGCAAAGTATCTAAAAATGCGCTGGGTAACGAATATCAGATGTTGGATGACGGAAAATACCCTGAACTTGGCCGTAAGTTTTTGACGGCATCATGGTACTCTGCGCTTGAGGCCAAGGGAGCCTCTCCGAAACCCATCGGCGAGTTCAACCTGTCAAAGATCATCGTCAATGGCAACCACTGCGAGCACTGGCTGAATGGCGTCAAGGTGCTCGAATATGAACTGGGTTCGCCGGTAACAGCAGAGTTGATCGCCAAGAGCAATTTCAAAAACGTGCCCGGGTATGCTGAAAAAAAGAGAACACCTATTCTGTTGCAGGATCATGGCCGTGATGTCTGGTTTCGCAACATTAAAATACGGGAATTGAAACAATGATCACCTTCCGCATCGTAATACTCTTTTTGCTGCTTCTCCCGCTTGTGTCTGGTCTGTCAAATAGCCAGGCGGCATCAAAACCAACAGATGCCGGCCTTGTTTTTTCCATGGGGGTCATTCCTCCCATCCCTGTGAAGAGTGACGAACATGTTTCGATCCATAAAAACGGTATTCTATATGATGTGTATTATGACCATGGGGCTAAGAGCAACGTGGCCATTTACGCCATTAATACTGGACGGAAGCAGTTGGTCCTTACCGTTGAAAAGCATCAGGCGATCTTGGAAAATCTGGTCAAACGCAACTTCACGGTTGTTGTGGCGGACTTCAAAGACAAGCACCTTAAAGGGATCGAACTGGAGAAGTACGTTGTCCAGCTCACCGCCGATGCACGGGAAGCGGCGGACGGCGTCTTGCACCAGTCGTCCATTATCTCTCGCTCCCTCGTGTTTCGAAAGGCAACCGTCAGTAGGACAGAAACTTATGCAAACAACTATTTCACGCTGATGCCGGGTTTTACCGTACAGCGGGATGTAACCTGGTTTCGGTATGGCGACATTCCCGCGCCGTTCCGGCAAGCGCTTGCCAAGCAGCTCGGCAAGCCTTCCGATGAGGCTGCTGCAGGCACGGTCAACACATACGACATTATCTACCCGGTCTATGGTCCGTCGGTTGGGGTGCTGACTAATTATGGATCGGATGAAAAAGGGCATCAGGATTACTATCCGCTGGAGACGATGTATCTGGTGATGGCCTTCGCGTTTAAGAACCTGGCGATTGTCCATCAGCAATATTTTAACGATCCGATCGGCGGGTACCATAAGGGATACGACTATTATGGCGACCAGTTTGCGCTGGCGTTTATCCGTCACCTGAAAGGCAATGCGGAGCGATATCATATTGACCAGCAGAAAATCTGCGGCTTTGGTTGCAGTAAAGGCAGTGAAGTGCCGGGGATGTTGCTCAATAAGCTACGTGCTACGCCTCAGTACAGGCATGTGAAAGCCTTGTTCAAAAAAGTTACATTAACTGAACAAGAGATGACCATACCGTCTCCGTATGCAGATGTTTCTTCTGAGATTGCCTGCGCGATCCTGGGTGCGGGAATCGCCAATTCGGATCTGGGCAACGATCATCTGATGCCCTGGGACAACGAGCCGGCAAAGCATATTTCGCCGTTCTTCCTCTATGCGGACCATCGCGCCGACACACGGTTGAACACGCGTAACACGGTTGCCAAAGCGCGGGCGCATGGCGTCACTGTGGAGACAGCGGAACTCAGCGCGCATACGTGGCCCTTCGGTCCTGCGTATGATCAGGCGTCTTTGTTTGCGGACAGATTTTTACAACCGAACTACTAAATCAAACGATCATACAAGAAAGAAATAACAAACGATGAAATTTAGAATATCCGTGGTTGTTTGTGCGCTCGTGGGGGCGAGCGCGGTTCTGGCAGGAAATTTTTATGTGGCTGTAGATGGCAATGACGCCAACGTTGGGACACAAGAGAAACCCTTCGGCACCCTATCCCGCGCACAGCAGGCTATTCGAGAGCAAAAGTCTGTAGGTGCCACCGTATGGTTGCGAGGGGGCATCTATTATTTGACCGCTCCTCTGGTGTTCACGGCTGAGGATTCCGGGCGATCGAATGCGCCGGTCGTATATGCGGCAATGCCGGGCGAGCATGTTGTCATCAGTGGCGGGCGGAAGCTGGAGCTGGAGTGGAAACCCTACAAAGACAAAATCATGCAGGCGCAGATGCCTGCCGGCTTCACAACCGACCAGCTCTTTGTGAACGGCAAGTTGCAGCCGATGGCGCGGTATCCGAATGTTGACCCCAAGGTGCGGATCTTCAACGGCTATGCGGCGGATGCGATCGGCCCGGAACGGGTCAAGCGCTGGGCCGATCCGAAGGGAGGCTTTATCCATACGCAGCATCATGCGCGTTGGGGCAGTTATCATTATCTGATCACGGGTAAGGATGCAGAGGGCAAGCTGCTCTACGAGGGCGGCTGGCAGCACAATTACAAGAGCACGATGCACGATGAATATCGGATGGTGGAAAATATCTTCGAGGAACTGGATGCCCCGGGCGAATGGTTCCTGAATCCTAAAACAGGGACGCTCTATTTTTATCCGCCGGAAAGCGTGGACATGGCAAAGGCTTTGGTGGAAGGTGTGAGGCTTACGCAACTGGTGGAGTTCAAAGGTACGCCGGAGAAGCCTGTGCAGTGGATTGCTCTGAAGGGGTTGACCTTCCAGCATGCGGCTCGGACGTTCATGGAGACCAAGGAGCCGTTGACGAAGAGCGACTGGCGCATCGGGCGCTTCGGGGCGGTCTTCGCGGAGGGGACGGAAGACTGCCGCATGGAGGGCTGCCGCATCGACAACGTCGGCGGCAACGCGGTCTTCGTAAGCGGTTACAACCGGCGCTTCGCAGTGCGTGGCTGCCACCTGACAGAGATCGGCGCCAGCGGCGTCTGCTTGGTGGGCAGTGCCAAGGCTCTGCGCGAGCGGAGCAAGAACGGCAACTACGATGCGATGGAGAAGATCCCCGGACCCGCAACACCGGATTATCCTGTCGCCTGTGTGGTCGAGGAGTGCTTGATCCACGACATCGGGCGGGTCGAGAAGCAGGTCGCTGGCGTGGAGATTGACATCGCGCAAGGGGCGACAGTGCGGCATTGCTCGATCTACGACTGCACACGGGCTGGAATCAGCATCGGCAGCGGTTCTTTCAGCGGCCATCTGATCGAGTTCTGCGACGTGTTCGACATCCTGACGGAGACGCACGACCATGGCTGCTTCAACTCCTGGGGGCGCGACCGTTACTGGCACAAGAAGCCCGTGGTTAATCAATTTGTAGCTAAGTATCCGGAACTGCCCTTCCTGGATGCGCTGACGCCGACCATCATCCGCAACAGCCGGTGGCGGTGTGATGAAGGATGGGACATCGATCTGGATGACGGTTCGACACGCTATGAAATCCGCAACAATCTCTGCTTGGCTGGCGGGATCAAGCGCGCGGATGGTTACCAGCGCGTCATCGAAAACAATATTATGGTCAACGGCTCGCTGAGCATCCATAAATGGTACTACGGCAACATGCAGGATGTGATCCGCTATAATATCGTATTCAAACCGTATAAATTATCCATGATCGAATCGCAGGTCCCCGGTTTTCAGGGCGTGGATTACACGCTGTTTCACAAGCCAGGCGTGAACGCTTCGCGGCCTTCCGTCGAGTTACAGAAACAGCTCGGTATGGATCAGCATTCGATTGAAGGGGATGCCCAGTTCATTGATCCTGCAAAAGGCGACTTCCGTCTAAAAGAGGGTTCGCCCGCGCTTGCTTTAGGCTTCAAGAATTTTGCTATGAATCAGTTCGGCGTTCAAAAACCCGAACTTAAAAAGATTGCCCGCACGCCTGTCTTTCCTGAACTTGCCCAGCCCAAAAAGGGAAAAGACGCTCGTGATTGAAAGATCGTGATTGCGATGTCTGGTACGGTAATGTTAGAATCTTAAATCTAAATATGACTACATTAACAAAAGGAGAGTTAGTATGACGAGGACGAAGAGCATGTCGAGTCTATGGTTGGCCGTGATCTGCACGGGTTACGGAATGATTGCGCAGGCCGTTGTGAAAATGCCGCCCGTGATTAGTGATCACATGGTGTTGCAGCGCGATGCCAAGGTGCCGATCTGGGGTATGGCGGCGCCAGGTGAAGCGGTAAACGTGTCGTTTGCAGGACAGACGAAGTCAACGAAGGCTGATGCAGCAGGTAAGTGGATGGTCACGCTTGATCCGATGACAGCGAGTGCTGAATCCAGAGTGATGACGATTGGATCTTCGATCAAAGATGCCAAATTGGAAATCACGGATATATTAGTGGGTGAGGTGTGGGTCGGTTCAGGCCAGTCGAACATGGCAGGTGGCGCGGGCGGTTATGCAAAGTCTGATTCAGTTCTGGCGGCCAACATCGCTGCAGCACCGTATCCCAAGTTACGCTTATGCAGAACCTCACAACCGTGGAACACGGCTTCGAGCAACAGCGTGGCCGGTTTTTCAGCCTTGCTTTTCTCCTTTGGCGTACGCTTGCAGAAAGAACTCGATATACCCGTCGGCCTGATGGTTGGCGCCGTGGGAGGAACCCCTTCTGGGTACTGGTTGAGTCAGGACGCGTATGCCAGTGATCAAGCGTGTAAGGATGTTGTGGCAACATACGCGAAGAAGTACAATCGCGAAGCCGCGATAAAGAGTTATGAAACAAGCATGGCAAAGTGGAAAAAAGACCTTGAGGCAGCCAAGCAAAAGGGTGAGACAAAATTGCCAAGAGAGCCAGCAAAACCGCTGAATCCAGGGGAGTGTAAGAGTAAGGTGGGTAATCTTTACGAGGCCCATATTCGCCCCTATATTCCGTTTGCCATTCGCGGTGTGCTCTGGGATCAAGGTGAGAGTGGTACGGCTATTGAGGGCGTGGATCAGTACACCCTCATGGGTGCGCTCATTCGCGGATGGAGGAAAGAGTGGAATCAAGACTTTGCGTTTATCTTCGTACAGAAGCCCAGTGGTGGCGGTTGTGCTCTGGATGAGAGCGACCCTGTTACGATTAAGGGCGAAAAGCTACTGCCGTTGCCAGCGGCGGTTGCCGCGAATGGGGAGTTCAGGGAATTGCATATTCGCATCATGAACTATCCCAACACCTTCATGGCGACGAGCAGCGATCTGGGACCTGGTGTTCATCCGATCAATAAGTCTGGCTACGGGTCGCGTAGCGCACGTGTTGCGCTTGGTGCGGTCTATGGTAAGCCAGTAGAAATCTATGGGCCAATCTACAAGGCGCACAAGGTAGAAGCGGGTAAGGTGATTGTCAGCTTTGACCATGTCGGTAAGGGGCTGACGTTCAAAAAGGCAACACCTATTGAAAAGATTCAGGGCTTCGCCATTGCCGGCGATGATGGAAAGTTTGTCTGGGCTGATGCCGCAATTGAGGGCGATACTGTCGTGCTCTCGAGTGCGACGGTCACAAAGCCTGTGGCTGTGCGCTATGCCTGGGCTGCTCAGCACCCGTGGGCAAATCTCTTCAATAAAGACGGTCTACCGGCCATTCCATTCAGGACTGACTCGGCCAATAAGTAATAAATCACGAATGAAGGAAGATGTGCGCCGCCTGCAGAGCGGGGATAAACGAACGAGCAACTTTTTCTCACAGAGCCCACAGAGCCCACAGAGTTTTTGAATCGACAAAGCTCGCGACAAAGTTTGCGACAAAGTTTTTTTTAGCATCCGAAATACACGAAACACACTGCGGCTCACCGAGACGGTTCGCCCTACCTGCTTCGCACGAGCAAACTATCTGATCCGAAGGCGGTAGGGCGAACCGTCTCGGTGAGCCGCAAAGGGGAATTGGCATTTTTTCGTGGTGTTAGTGTGTTTCGTGGACAAAACTTGAAGTAGACAAGACGTGTTATGAAGATAAAAATACTTTCGGTTTTCGTGTTGACGATCGTGGCAAATTTAGTTGTCGCAGAGCCTACATCGCTGCCCTTGGATGGTAATTCAAAGCGCGTGGCGTGGTTGGCTTCAGCAAAATACGGTGTCTTCGTTCATTTCTTGGGAGGGGGGCCGAAGTGGCAGGAGAAGGTAGATGCCTTCGATGTCGAGGCGTGCGCTTCCGAGATGGAACAGGCAGGCGCTGCTTATGTGTTTATCACGTTGGGACAGAACAGCGGGTACATCTGTTCACCGAACAGCGTTTATGAGAAATACGTGGGCTGTAAACCGAACGAACGTTGTTCTAAACGGGACTTGCCTATGGAGTTGGCGGCTGCGCTTGCCAAACGAAAGATTAGAATGTTCCTCTATTTGCCCTCCCGTGCGCCGCAACGCGACAAGCAGGCCATGCAGGGTTTATCCGATGTGGATGAGCGGCAACCTGCGCCGCAGGAGTTCACGCGTAAATGGTCAGAGGTGATACGCGAGTGGTCCGTGCGATATGGCGACAAAGTGTCGGGCTGGTGGTTCGATGGCTCGTATAACACGGCAGGATGGGATGATCCTAAGCAACCCTTCAACTGGACGACTTGGGCCGCTGCCTGCCGCGCGGGAAATCCGCAGAGCATTTTAGCGTTCAATCCTGGAACCAAGTTGCCTAAAGCCTTTCAAGCCCTGACCGAACAGCAGGACTACACAGCCGGTGAACAAAACAAATTGGGATCCACGCCGCAAACGAATCCGTCGCCCAAAGGAGTGCAATGGCATCTACTGACCTACTTGGGTAGTTATTGGGGAAAGGCCAAGCCGGAAGGGGCTTCGCGTTTTACGGACAAAGAGATCATCGAATTCATTCAAATGGTTAATGAACAGGGGGGTGTTGTGTCACTGGATGTCGCGCATGCGAATGGACGAATCAACCCTGAACATTTGCGTCAATTGATCGCCATCAAGAAAGCTCTTCGAAGGGAATAAGGCAGATGGATTTTAAATTAGTTCACTCAATCAATCATCTTGTTTGCGTACTTCTGTTAGCCATGCCTTGTACCCTCTTGGCGGGAAAGACGGCGGCATTCGCGAACTGCCGTGTCGAGCGCGACATCGCCTATCTCGGCACCAACCGTACAGAGAAAGCGGATCTCTATCTGCCCACAAACCTGCCTCAAGGGAAGCTCTGTCCCGTAGTGATTGTTATTCATGGGGGTGGCTGGGCAGCAGGAGGAAAAGGTGGCGGACGTGAGCGGGGCTTTTGCATGACCCTTGTGGAAAACGGCTATGCAGCTTTCAGTATTGATTATCATCTCTCACCGCCCAAGCGTGCCAAGGAAGGCTGGCCACAGAATATTCGCGATTGCAAGATCGCAGTCCGCTGGCTTCGTCAAAATGCGCCTCGGTACGGTATCGACCCGGAACATATCGGTGTCATGGGCGGCTCTGCAGGCGGGCACCTGGCAGCCCTGATCGGTGTGACAGGACCGGACTCTGGGCTGGAACCGTCTGAGCCTCTGGCTGGAGTCTCCTGCCGTGTCAGCGCGGTCGTTGTTTTCTATGGACCGATCCTGATCGGCACCGGGCCTGTGCCGGCTGGCGACATTCCTCCAGACTCTCCCTTGAAATACCTGAATAATCAATCACCGCCCTTCCTGCTTCTGCATGGCACGGCCGATAAGGGTGTTTCCATCGCGCGCTCACGTGAATTCGCATCGGCATTAAAACAGGCCGGGGTTGAGTATGAACTGATCGAGGTCGAAGGCGCTACGCATAGCTTCGGACTCCAATTGCCTGATCGCGATTTACGCCCTGTTGTAATGGCCTTTCTGGCAAAACATTTAAAAGGTAAAACGCCGTAGCCTTGGCGCAGGCGGAAGATCGGTTTTGCTTCTTTACAACGTCACCTCGTTGCCGCTCCTCTTGTCTCTACCCGTTCACGCGGGAGATGACGTTTATCATGACTGCTCGCGTGACATCTTGTATGCCAGGAACCTTACTTTCGCGGGAGCCTGCGACGTTGAGGACGCCCTCCTGCGATGGGAGCGACAACAGCCATCCAACAATCCGGTCGGTCGCCTCTTTTCGGTCAGCCGCCAGATTTACGACGAGGTGAGGCTTCTTGTGCTTTTCTGCAAAGGCGCAGGTTCTCAGGGATGCACTCTTTAACAATCCGCAGACCATGACGAGCGTCGCATCGGAGTCAACGACGTTGGCCTCGGTACGTTCCACGTAAGAGGTAGATTGGGTTTCGAGCAGAGCATCATGTCTTGAAGGAACGCCGCCGTCCTCGGCACGCCTGCCTTTGGGAACCCAGCCGCCGTAGGGGAGCTTGCAATGTATAGCGGCATCGAGTCCACCGCGGTCCGCACCTGTCTGGCCGCCAGAAACTATTTTCTTAATTTTCATTTTCTAACGGATTCAGATGGATTTGCCAGCCTTCCCTTGGGGCCTAAACAAATTCAGCATAATGTTTCTTTTGGCAGTCCGCACACAAACCATGACTGAATTGAGCGGAAGAGTGTTCGGTAATATAAGATTCGATTCGTTGCCAATTTTGGTGCTCATCTCTAATCCGTTTGCAGAACATACATATCGGCAGAATGCCCTCTAACTGGTTAACTCTTTTTTCCAGTTCCTTTGCCTGGCGCGCTGTACGGGCCACTAGAAACGTGAGGGTACAGAGAACAGCGATTCGGATGATGGCATTGATTGCGAGAAAACAAACGGGGTCGGTCGAATCAACAGAGTAAGCGAGAATAAATCGGCTTATTGGAAGAAGGACGGCCAATAAATATGATGCGCGCTTGGTGTAAAACCAAGCGGAAAATATAACAGGAATGACAAAAAGAATTGGGAACATGATGAACGATGGCGTCAGATAGTCCAAGAGAAGAACACCACTGCCTGCCAGTAAATATATCCATGGATGCGAAAGCGTGGGTAGTATCCGTCGCGTCAAGTAGTTTATGGGCGAAAGTGTGTTCATAATGGAATCCTATCTTCTTTGATCGGGGCCTAGAAACAGATGCGTTCCGACTCAGATGAACATTGAATTTGTGTCATGTATATTGTCACTTTCTCGGGTAAATGGCAATGAAGTTTATTTATTTTCATAACTTCGGAAAACCATTTCATCTTCATTTTAGACGTGCCTTTATGAAGCTGACCTGATATTCTTTTGAACACTTTTGATGGACAGTATGATTGAGGAGATTTTATGGCTGAGATGACATCTGCTGAGCGGGTAATGACGGTTTTGCGTCGTGGGGAGCCAGACCGAATTCCGCATTTTGAATGGATCGTTGACAAAAAGGTGCGGCATGCGCTATGCCCGGGTGCGGGTCTTGAGGAGTTCACGGTGCGAATGGGATTGGATGCGATGCTATGTGATCCAGATTTTAAGTCCACCCAAGTGGCCCCCAATCGCTTTAGGAACGAGTGGGGGATCGTGGTTGAGAAAGGCACGGAACAGCATTCAACCGTTGTGGAATCCGTGATCCAGACCATGGAGGACATGCTAAAGTATGAGGCACCGGATGCTTTTGCGCCGTATCGTTTTGAAAGCTTGAAGAAACTCGTTGCACGTTATAAAGGCAAGTATGCCATTGGGGTGCACTTGAATGACGTGCTCTCGATCCCGCGCAATCTGATGGGGTTTCAGGAATTGATGATGGCCTTTTGTTTGGAGCCGGAGTTAGTCGCTGCATTGGTGGACATGTCCGTTGAACTCAACATCAAGCTGGCGCAGGAAGCCGCGCGCTTGGGTGCGGATTTTGTCTTCACCGGGGATGATTATTCCTCGGGGCAAGCACCGTTCATGGCACCTGACACCTTCCGCGAACTTCTCTTTCCTGGGTTAAAGAAGGTGATCAAAGGGTTCCATGACGCGGGCTTACCGATGATTAAGCACACGGATGGAAATGTGATGCCGCTACTCGACATGCTGTTGGATGCAGGTATTGACTGTCTGGATCCGATTGATCCGCTGGGCAATATGGACATGGGGGATATGAAGCGTGACTATAGTAGCCGCATTGCGCTGAAGGGCAATGTGAACTGTGCTACGACGCTGGTGACGGGGACTGTGGAGGAGGTGGTGCGCGAGACGCTCGAGGTGATCCGCGCTGGCGCTCAAGGAGGAGGGCTGATTGTCTCTTCGAGCAACAGTATTCATTCCTCGGTGAATCCCCTCAACTATCTGGCCATGGTGAACACCATTAAGGCGTATGGCACGTATCCGATAAAGATCAATTTCGATGCGAGTGGCGCGGTCGAAGCGTTTGGATAGGATGAAGTTAGATAATGCAGTAGTGCGGTAGTGCATTAGTTGAGCATTTGATAGTGAGCGCCTAAATAAGGCAATAAGGCAATTGCGCAATAAGGCAATTCTTTTGGGAGCACGATATGAGAGGACTGTTGGGTATAGATGTAGGCTCGACCAATTTGAAGGCGGTGCTCTTCGACTTGCAGGGGAGGTTGATTGCCAAGTGTGAGACGCCGACCATCTGCGAACATCCAGACGCAGAGCATCCTGAATGGGCGGTTTGGCAACCGCAGCAAATTTGGTCAGGAATCGCTAATTGTGTTAAAAGCGTGCTCGCGCAGACTTCAGGTTGCGAGATTGCTGGGGTCAGTGTGACCGGTATGGGCATGGATGGTGTGCCTATTGATAAGGACGGGAATGCGCTTTACCCGTTTATCAGTTGGCATTGTCCGCGAACCGAGCCGCAGCATGCGTGGTGGATGAAGAACATCGGCGTAGACGAACAATTTGCGCGAGGTGGAAATCAGCTATGGGTCTTCAACACCGCCTTGCGTCTACTCTGGATGCGCGAAAACGAGCCTGCCATTTTAGATAAGACCTGGAAATGGTTGTTGATCGAAGACTATGTCAATTTCATGCTTTGCGGGGAAGTGGCGACCGATTACACCATGGCTTCTTCCACTCTCCTCTTTGATCAGCGGACGCATACGTGGAATGACGATTTCATTAAACGCGCCAATATTGACAAGGGACTGCTCTGCAATCCTATGCAGGCTGGGACGTTGCTCGGTAAGGTTCATGCCCAAGCAGCAGAGGTGACAGGACTGAAGGTCGGAACGCCTGTGGTGCTGGGTGGACACGACTTTTGCTGCGGCTGTCTGCCAACAGGCGCGTTTGATCCGGGCGTTTTGTTGGACGTGATGGGCACCTGGGAGATGGTGGTGACGGCGATCACCGAGCCGGTGTTGACGCCTCAGGTGCAACGCATGGGCGTGTTGGTGGATTCGCATGTGGCGCGTAACCGATACACGGTCATGGGTGCGACTGTCGCGGCGGACATGGCGGAATGGTTTAAGCGCGAGGTCGGAACCGGAAACGGTTCACAGGGGGGGAAGGCGGACTGGGACGCGTTGGTTCAGTTAGGTAGTCATGCCCCGGTCGGCAGCAATGGTGTCCTCTTCCTGCCGCACATGTCAGGGAGTTATTGCCCGGTGCTGGATCCTGGTTCGGCAGGCGCCTTCGTCGGTATGCGGGCGATTACGAGTCGGGGTGACCTCTTCCGTTCGATGATCGAAGGGCTGAACTACCAGTTTCTCGAAATTGTACGAGCCTTTGAAGATTCGCTGGGCATTTGGTGCGATCGGATTGTCGCGATAGGCGGGCCGACCAAGAACAAACTGTGGATGCAGATTAAGGCCGATGTGGCAGGGGTCGTGGTCGAGGTGCCAGAAATTGAAGAATCTGTGCCGCTTGGTGCTGCGATTCTTGCTGGCCTCGGCACAGGAATCTACAATACAGAGAAAGAGGCTTTTGACCAAGTCTATCGGCGCGGGGTGACCTACGAACCGAGCCCGTTGAACGTTTCCTGCTACCGGGATCTGTATGAACGTTATCGTACGCTTTACCCCGCATTGAAGTATTTGGCTCCGAAAATGTAGGCAAAATGAATCGAAAATAAGTGACTATTTTTGTTTTTCGGGCTTGCTTGTCAGTCGCTGGTTTGGTAAATTTAACGCCTATTTATTTCCATTTTGAAAGGGAAGATTAGTAGATGCCGACGATTAATCAATTAGTCCGCAAGGGCCGCAGCCCGTTGCGCAAGAAGAGTAAATCGCCCGCGCTGAAGGCTTGTCCTCAGCGTCGTGGTGTGTGTTTGGTTGTGAAGACGCAAACACCTAAGAAGCCGAACTCCGCGTTGCGTAAGGTTGCGCGTGTACGTTTGACAACGGGTTACGAAGTAACAGCCTATATTCCGGGGGAAGGTCACAATCTGCAGGAACACAGCGTGGTGCTCGTGCGTGGCGGTCGTGTGAAAGACTTACCTGGCGTTCGCTATCACATTGTTCGCGGATGCTTGGACAGCTTGGGTGTTGCAGGACGCAAACGCAGTCGTTCTAAATATGGTGTGAAGAGACCAAAAAAGGCTAGTTAAAGAAAGAGTGAATTATGGCAAGACGGCGTAGAGCAGTAAAACGGGAAGCTTCAGCTGACCCCAAATTTAACAGCGAATTGGTCGCAAGAGTAATTCGTGCGCTCATGAAGAGTGGTAAGAAAACCACGGCAGAGCGCATTGTTTACGGTGCAATCGAAGAGATTCGCGCGAAGGTCGAAGGCAAGGATCCTCTGGAAGTGATGGATTCTGCAATCGCGAACATGAAGCCGAAAGTCGAAGTGAAGTCCCGCCGCGTGGGGGGCACGACTTATCCGGTACCTGTGGAAATTCGTCCGGGTCGTCAGCTTTCGCTGGCATTACGTTGGATGTCCCAGTACGCGAGTGCGCGTCGGGGTACCCCGATGCCGAAGGCGATTGCCATGGAATTGGTTGAAGCGTATAACAATCAGGGTAACGTGCTTAAGAAGCGCGACGATGTACACAAGATGGCGCAGGCGAACAAGGCCTTTGCGCATTACGCTTGGTAATCGGCGCTTAGCATGAACATGCTAAATGGAAAGACGGGCATGAGCCCGTCTTTTTTTATGCCTATCTTTATGGGATGAAAATAACAGGAATTAATTGGTCAATGGACAAAGTAAGTTAGACTTTGGCAGAGTAAGTTAGACAGGGGG